>DASSCU010000049.1 GCA_035697485.1 Actinomycetota bacterium | reverse complement strand
ACCGCTTAGGCAGCGAGCGCGTACTCTTCGTTGGCGCTTGTGTGTTGTCCGGCGTTTAACGTGACATCCGGGATCACGGCCCGCTTCTCCCGAGCGATGAACGCCCAGATCGAAGCCAGTACACCCCCATATGCAGTTGTCCCCTCCGAGTATACGGCCGGTCGCCGACCAGGCTGAAGCCCGCTCACCGGAACGAACGCACCCAGCGGTCGACGCGCTCGTCGGGTTCGTAGCCGAGCGCGCGCCAGAAGCCGAGCGCGTGGTCGTGCTCTCGGAGCACGAGCGCAGCGACCTTCGGCGCGCCGAGCCCTTCGAGGCGTTCCTCAGCCGCGGCGGCGAGCCGTGTGCCGTCCCCCTTCCGCCGCCACTGCGGCACGACGGCGAGCCGCCAGATGCCACCGCGCCAGCCGTCCCAGGTCGCGATGACGGTCCCCACGATGCGTCCGTCGGCCTCCGCAAGGAGCGCGGCCCCGGGATCGTGTGCGATCAACCGATCGATGCTCTCCACATCGCGGAGACGAGGGTTCGGCGAAGGCCAGGCGTCACGCTTCCAGCATCGCCGGGCCTTCCCCGGGCATCGCTCCACGGATCGCGAACCCGCGCGTCGCCTCGCCGGGAACCGTCATCTCTCGGCCCTCACGAGACGGGCGCCGAGCTCCCGAGTGACGTCGACCGCGAGGTCCACGTCTTGCTCGCGGATGCGCCAGTTCGTGATCGCCGGGCGAAGCGCGACGACCCCGCCGTAGGTAGTCGTGCCGAACGCGACGCGGCCGTCCTCGATCACCGCCGCGCCGAGGCGCCGGTTCAGATCGTCGAGACGATCCTCGGACACGCCCTCGGGGCGGTAGCGGAAGCACACGATGTTCAACGGTACGCCGGCGAGTCGCTCGAGGTCTGGCGCGGCGTCGACCCGCGCCGCCATGCGCTGCGCGAGGTCGAGGTGGCGCTCCACGATCGCCCGGTACCCCTCGCGTCCGTAGGCTCGCAACGTCGCCCACACGGGAAACGCACGGGCCCGCCGGGACATCTCCGGGCCGAGGTAGCCCCAGTTCGGGCGAGGATCGTCGAGACCCGGCAGGTAGGCGGCTCCGCTGCCGAAGATCGCGGGCAGGAGCGACGGGTCACGCACGAACGCGAAGCCCGACTCGTACGGCACGTTCAGCCACTTGTGGCCATCGGCGATCGCCGAGTCGGCACGTTCCACCCCCGCCACCAGGTGACGGGTGCGGTCGGAGACGGCCGCGAACAGCCCGAACGCGCCGTCGACGTGCAGCCATGCGCCGTGGCGTTCGGCGAGATCGGCCATCGCGTCGATAGGGTCGAAATCGCCGGCGTTCACCTCGCCGGCGCTGGCGATCAGCACGGCCGGGGCGCCTCCGAGCGCCGCGAGCTCCCGATCGAGGGCGTCGAGATCGAGCCGCCCCACCGCGTCGCGCGCGAGCTTGCGGACGCTCGACCGGCCGAGCCCCAGCATCGCGAGCGCCTTCACGTCGCTCGCGTGCACGTACCCGGATCCGAACACCGGCATCGGTGGCAGGCCCGCGGCGCCCTGCTCGTCGATGTCGACGTCGTGGCGGAGTGCCCACCAGCGCCGGGCGCAGGCGAGCGCGGTGAAGTTCGCCATCGTGGCGCCCGTGGTGAGGACGCCGCCCCACGTCGTGGGCAGGCCGAACAGCGATCGCAGCCATCGCAGCACGACGAGCTCGAGCTGGCCGCCCAGAGGTGAGGCGACCCAGGCCCCAGGGTTCTGATCGAGCACGGTCGCGAGCCAGTCGGCGCCGAGCGCGGCCGGCGTGGTGCCCCCGGTGATGAAGTGGAACCATCGCGGCCCCGACGTGTGCACGGCCCCGTCGAGCCCCGCGAGGAGCTCGCGGAGCGCCGGTTCCGCGCCCACGCCTCGCTCGGGCAACGGCTCGTCGAACGAGGCGGCGACCGATTCCGCGGCGGCGTCGCGTACCGGCAGTTCGTCGAGGGCCCCGAGGTAGGTCGAGGCCTCCTTCGCCAGCATGGCGATGACGGGGTCGATCTCGTCGGTGCGGGGCGCCGTGGGCTCGGCCATCGTCCGATGGTAGCCGCAGCCGGGGTGATCAGCGGCGGCGGCCGAGCTCCTGTGCGATCTCGCGCTCCTGCTCACGCTTCGCGATCGACTGGCGCTTCTCGTGTTCCCGCTTGCCGCGCGCCACCCCGATCTCGACCTTGGCCATGCCGTGCGTGAAGTAGACGCGCAGCGGCACGAGGGCGAGGCGCTGCTCCTGCTGCCAGGCGGAGAGCTTCTCGATCTCCCGGCGGTGCAGCAGCAGCTTGCGGGGCCGAGTCGGCAGGTGCCGCCGCTTGTCGCCCTGCTCGTACGGCGGTACGTGCATGCCCTCGAGCCAGACCTCGCCGTCTCGCACCCGCGCGTAGGACTCGGTGAGCGAGGCCCGGCCGCCGCGCAGCGACTTCACCTCGTCGCCGGTGAGCACGATGCCGCACTCGATCGTCTCGAGGATCTGGTAGTCGTGGCGAGCCTTGCGATTCGAGGCGACGACCTTCTCGCCGGGATCGCCATGCTTCTGCGGGGTCACGCTTGCGCCGCCTCAGACGTCGAGGAACCGGCGCATGCCGATCGTGCCAGCGATCACGGCCACCGCCACCGCCGCGATCAGGATCCACGGGATCACCGCAAGGACGTCGATGTTGCGGACCCACGGGAAGAACCTCACCGTTCCTCGCAGGTTGTCGATGCCGAACACCTTGACCAGGAACAGGAAGGCGATCGCAACCAGCGCTCCCACCATCGTCTCAACCAAACCCTCGATCAGGAACGGCATCCTGATGCGCCAGTTCGTCGCGCCGACGAGCCGCATGATCCCGATCTCCTTGCGCCGGGCGAACATGCCCATACGGAGGGTGTTCGCAACCAGCAAGATGGCCGAGACCAGCATGATGAAGGCGATCACGTACACCACGATCGACAGGACCCTCGTAATCGTCGAAAGGCGCTCCAGCAGATCCCGGTAGTCCGAGACATCTCGAACCCCTGGCTCCGTGCACTGGATCTGATCGGTCGTGGCATCTGCCTCACAGCCAAGCGATGCCATGATCTGGTCGAACTGCGAGGGATCTGCGAGGTTGATGCGCAGCGAGGTCGGGATCGACTTCTCGCAGTCCACGCCTTCCTGGAAGGCCTCTTGGCCTTCGAACAACTCGTCGAAGTGCGAGCAGGTCTGGTCCTTGTCCCAATACTCGATCGATGCGACAGCCGGTAGCTCACTGAGCTTCGTCTGGATGCGTGAAACGGTGTCGTCCTGGACCGGATCGCTCAGATAGACGGCGACCTGAACGTTCCCAGTCCACGCATCGATCACGAGGTCGAACTGCCGACCGATCAGCCACGCCAGTCCGAACAAGAAGAGGGCGATGAACGCGGTGGAGATCGCCGCGAATGCCACCACGCCGTTGCGCCGGAGGCCGGTCGCCGTCTCCCGGAAATACTGTTCTAGGCGCATCAGCTATACACACCTCGGGATTGATCCCGCACGACGAACCCCTTGTCGAGCTCGATCACCCGCTTGCGCATCGCGTCGACGATGGCCTGGTCATGGGTTGCCATGACGACCGTCGTGCCGATGCGGTTCACCTTGTCGAGCAGGCGCATGATGTCGACGCTGGTACTTGGATCGAGATTGCCGGTGGGCTCGTCGGCCAGCAGCACGAGCGGCCGGTTGACGCACGCACGCGCGATCGACACTCGTTGCTGCTCCCCCCCCGAGAGCTCATCAGGGTAGCTGCGGAGTTTGTCGCCGAGTCCCACGTACTCGAGGATCTCCGGGACGCGTTGTTCGATGACGTGTTTCGGTTTCCCGATCACTTCGAGGCCGAACGAAACGTTCTCGAACACGGTCTTGTCCTGCAGGAGGCGGAAGTCCTGGAAGACCGTGCCGACGTTCCTCCTGAGCTTCGGCACATCGCGATTCGCCATCCTCGCGAGGTTCTTGCCGCCCACGAAGATCTGACCTTTCGTCGCGTCTTCCTCACGGATCAGCAGGCGGATCATCGTCGACTTGCCCGAACCGGACTGTCCGACGATGAAGACGAACTCACCTTTGTCGACCTCGACGGTGACGTCGGTGAGGGCGGTGACGCCGTTCTTGTAGGTCTTCGTGACACGCTGAAGACTGATCATCTGGACCTCAGGAGAGTGGGGAAGGGCGAACCGAGTCACCCTACCAGACCTCCTCGACGCGGCTGGGAGCGGACTCCGTAAGCTTGGGCGCCATGGGCGCGACCACGGTGGAAACCCCTGCGAGGACGGCCGATCATCGGCCGCGCGCGCACGAGCGGGGCCGTCGGATCGCCCTCGCGGTGGTCGGTCCGGCGGTCATCGTCGTCGGGGTGCTGTTCGCCCTGCGGGGCTTCGTGTTCGCCGACCGGCTGAGCGACGCCCACCCCGACATCCTCACGTTCTGGCTCCCCCGCTTCTCGTTCCTCGGCCGATCGATCGCCGCAGGGCACGTGCCGCTGTGGAACCCGTTCGAGATGGCGGGCTATCGATACGCGGCCGACCCCCAAGGCGGGTGGCTCTACCTGTTGCCGATGGGGCTGTTCTCCTGGCTCTCCCCCGCGGTAGCGATGCGGGCGTTCATCGTCGCGAATCCGCTGATCGCCGGTCTCGCGCTCTTCGCGTTCCTGCGGACGGAACGACTCTCCCGGGTGGCCTCCACGGCGGGCGGGCTCTCGCTCGCGATGCTGATGTCCAGCTCGGAGATCGCGATCTCGATGCCGTTCGCGGGTGCGATGGCCTGGTGCTGCGTGGCGCTGGTCGGGGCCGCGGGCTACCGGCGGAGCCGGCGTTGGTCGGCGAGGATCGCGTGGATCGGCGTCGGGGCGCTGGGGTGGTCCCAGGTCGCGACCGCCCACCTGAGCCACGGCCTCGTCGTGTGCACGGCCCTGCTCACCGCGTACCTGCTCGCCGGCGCCGTGTTCGACGTCATCGCCTCGCGCGCAGCGGCGACGGACGGCGGCGAGGAACCCGCGCGCACGCCCCAGCTCGCGTTCACCGCCGGCGGACGGGCCGCGCTCTTCCTCGTCGTGCTGCCGCTCCTGTCGCTGGCGATCCTGCTTCCCCGCATCGACGCGCTCGATGCGTCGAGCCTGGCGGCCGGCTACGACCGGCTCGGGGATGCGATCGGCACGCTCGGCGGCAGCGACACCGGCTCGATCCAGGCGAACGGCGTGTGGGCCGCGTGGCCGCTCGCGTTCGGCGCGACGCCCGGCGCCTACGCGGGTGCGACGATCCTGCTGGGCGTCCCGCTGGCGCTCAAGGCGCGCCGGCGCCGCGCCCTGGTGTGGGCGTTCGGTGGTGCGTTCGCGCTCACCTGGGTCCTGATGCTCGACGCGGTCGTCACGGCGCCCTGGATCCGCGACGTCTTCCTGCGCATCCCGTTCGGCGACGTCTACCTGCACAACCCCGGGCGCATGCGCTACCTCGCCGTGATCGCCGTGCCGGTGCTCGGGGCGGTGGGCATCCAGGGCCTCCGCGACGACCCGCTGCCGCCTCGCGACGCGGTGCGTTGGCTCGCGGCTGGGGCGTTCCTGTGGCTCGGCGTGCCGCTGCTCGCATTCGCGAACCCTCTCCGCTTCATCGTGCTCGCGCTCGGCCTCGCCGCCGGGGCATGGGCGCTGTTCCAGCTCGCCACGAGACGCCGCGCCTGGGCACACGTCGCCGTCGGTTCGGTGCTCGCCCTCGAGCTGGCCGTGAGCGCGCTGTTCTCCCAACTCACGCCACCCGGCGACACGATCCACCTGAACCTGGAAGCCGGGGCCCACCCGAACCTGGTCCCCCAGCCGCTGCCCTTGCCACGGGTCGATGCATCCGCGTTCGTCACGCCGACCGCGTTCGTGCCTCGCCTGAAGGCGACGCACGATCGCTACCTCACGTGGGCGCCCCCAGCGTCGTCGTTCGAGAAGGGCTACCTGTTCATGCAGCTCGAGCCCGACTGGCCGGCGCTCGCGATGGAGCGCGGCACGCTGTTCGGCCTGCACGACACGCTCGGGTACAACCCGATGCAGCTCCGCCGCTACTGGGACTACATCCGCGTGCGCACCTCGCTGCCGGTCTTCTACAACGCCTCGGTCATCGACGTCCCGCTGCTCCGCGACGTCCGGCTGTTCGGAGCGCGCTACCTCGTGGTGCCGACCGGCATCCCGTCACCGCTCGCTGGCGATGTCGTCGGCAGGGCGCAGGGGTACGACCTCGTCGAGGTGCAGGGGTGGCAGCCGAGGGTCTCGGTGGTGCCCAACTTCCGCACGGTGCCGACGGTGACCGGCGCGCTACGCACGATCCTGCCCCCGACGTTCGACCCCAGCCGGCTCGCCGTCGTGGAGTCCTACCCCGGCATCGAGCCGACCCCCGACGCCGAATCCGGCGAGGCCACGTACCGGGAGGACGCCCCTGAAGACGTGCACATCGACGTGCGTGCGACCGCTCCCTCGATCGTCGTCGTGCGGACCTCGTTCGACGGCGGCTGGCAGGCGACCGTCGACGGCGAGGCCGCCGAAGTCGTCCCCGTCGACGGCTTCTTGCAGGGGGTCGCGGTTCCCGCCGGCGAGCACGACGTGCGCCTCACCTACCGTGACGCGGCCGTGTCTTCGGGCGTACGAGCCGGGGGGGTAGCGTGGACCGTGCTCGCGCTCGTCGGTCTCGCCGCGTTCCTCGTGGAACGCCTGCGTGCCCGTCGCGTCAGTCCGTCTGCGAAGCCCGGTGGCGCAGCTCGGCCTCGATGAACCGGTCGATGTCGCCGTCGAGCACCCGCTGCGGGTCCCCGATCTCCTCGTCCGTGCGGTGGTCCTTGACCATCTGGTACGGGGCGAGCACGTACGAACGGATCTGGGAGCCGAAGTCGACGGCCTTGCGCTCGCCTCTGATCGATTCCATCTCCTGCTCGCGCTTCTGACGCTCCTGCTCGGCCAAGCGCGCCTTCAAGATCCGCATCGCCACCGCCTTGTTCTGCAGCTGCGATCGCTCGTTCTGACAGGCGGCCACGAGCCCGGTGGGGATGTGGGTGATCCGCACGGCCGAGTCGGTCGTGTTCACGGACTGACCCCCGGGTCCGCTCGAGCGGTAGACGTCGATGCGCAGCTCGTCGGGCGGGATCTCGATGTCCTCTTCGTCCGCCTCCTCGAGCATCGGGATCACGTCGAGCGAGGCGAACGAGGTGTGTCGCCGCTTCTGCGCGTCGAACGGACTGATGCGCACGAGGCGGTGCACACCGCGCTCGGCCGACAGCAGGCCGTATACGTTCGTGCCACGGACGGTGAACGTCGCGGACTTGATGCCCGCCTCGTCCCCGTGCTGGATGTCGTCGATCTCGGCGTCGAAGCTCTCGCGCTCGGCCCACCGCGTGTACATGCGCAGCAGCATCTCCGCCCAGTCCTGACTCTCGGTCCCCCCGGCGCCGGCGTTGATCGTGGCGATCGCGTCGGAAGCGTCGTACGGCCCCGAGAGCAGCGCGGCGAGCTCGAGTTTGTCGACGTCGGCTTCGAGCCCCGCGATCGAGGCGACCAGCTCCGCCGCGAGATCGCGATCGACCTCGTCGGCCAGGAGCTCGTCGATCGCCACGGCATCGTCGACCCGGGCGATGAGCCCGTCGTACCGGGCGACCTCGTCGTTCAGACGCGAGAGCTTCGACGTGATCTGTTGGGCGCGCTGCTGGTCGTCCCAGAGCGCCGGATCGCTCGCCTGTCGCTGGAGCTCCTCGACCTGGGCACGTTTGCCGTCGACGTCAAAGGAACTCCTTGGCGGCCAGAACCCGCTCGCGGAGCTTCTGCAGGCGTTCGGTGTGCTCGCTCATGCGCCGCGCATCGTAGCAGCGCCCCTGCGTTACGGTGGCCGCCATGATCCGGCCCCTCGACCCCACGCTCGACGCCGAGGCGTGCGACGCGATCGTGCGTGGTCTGCCCGACTGGTTCGGCCTCGAGGAGGGCGTCGAAGAGTGCGCCGCCGCGGTGCGTTCCCACCCCGGACTGGTCGCGATCGACGAGGGCCGGCTGAGCGGGTTTCTCACGTACGAACGTCGCACGAGCACCTGGTGGGAGCTCACGTGGATCGCCACCCGGGCCGATCTGCGTGGAACGGGCGTCGGCACGCGCCTCGTCGACGGACTGCTGGACCGTCTGCCAGACGATGCGAGGGCGGTGCTGGTCAGGACCCTCTCGGACCGCGACGGCGACCCGGGGGCTGAGTACGCGGCGACGCGCGCCTTCTACCTCTCGCGAGGGTTCGTGCCGGTCGCCGAGCTGGACATCTGGGGGCCGGAGAACCCCTGCCAGTTGTTGGCTCGCCCCGTGGTGCGCCCGATCGCATGAGCGTTGCCCCGAACCTGCGGCTGCGTTCGGACCAGGGTCGCCGCGCGTTGGCGGCGACGATCGTGGGGTCGGGCATGGTGTTCCTCGACAGCACGGTGGTCAACGTCGCGCTGCCCGCGATCCGTCGCGACCTGGACACCGACCTGACCGGACTGCAGTGGGTGGTCACCGGCTATCTCCTGACGCTCGGCGCCTTGTTGCTGATCGGCGGGGCGCTCGGCGACCTCCGTGGCCGCCGGAAGGTATTCCTCGCGGGGCTGCTGCTCTTCACGCTCGCCTCCGCGCTGTGCGCCGCCGCACCGTCGCTCGAGGTCTTGATCCTCGCCCGCGTGCTGCAGGGGGTCGGCGGCGCGATGCTCGTGCCCCAGAGCCTCGCGATCGTCACCGTCGCCTTCTGCGACGAGGACCGCGGCGCGGCGATCGGGGCCTGGTCGGGACTCTCGGGGCTCTCGACGGCGATCGGACCGTTCATCGGGGGCTACCTGGTCGACGCCTGGTCGTGGCGATGGGCGTTCCTGCTGAACGCCCCCCTGGCCGTCACGACGTGGTGGCTCGCCCGTGCGATCCCCGAGACGAGTGACGCCGGGGCCGACCCCCGGCTCGACGTCCCGGGGGCGATCACGGTCACGCTCGGCCTCGCCGGCGTGGTCTACGCGTTGATCGAGGGTCCGGTCCGCGGCTTCGGGACACCGGCGATCGCGTTCGCGGGTGTCGCGGGGGCGGCGCTGCTCGTCGCCTTCGTCGAGATCGAGCGACGGTCGCCGGCGCCGATGGTGCCCCTCAGCCTCTTCCGCTCGCGCAGGTTCACCGGCGCCAACCTCACGACGTTCACCGTGTACGCGGCGCTGGGCGTGGGCTTCTTCTTCGTCTCGCTGCAGTTGCAGACCGTGCTCGGCTACTCGGCGCTGGAAGCGGGAGCCGCCAGCCTGCCGATCACCGTGCTGCTGGCCGTCCTCTCGACGCGGAGCGGACGGCTGGCCCAGCGCATCGGGCCGCGCCCGCAGATGACCGTGGGTCCCCTGGTGGCGGCGGTCGGCTATCTGCTGCTGTCCCGGGTCGACGCTGGCACCACGTACTGGACCGGCGTCTTCCCAGGTATGGTCGTTTTCGGTCTCGGCCTCGCGATCACGGTGGCCCCCCTGGTCGGCGCCGTGCTGATGTCGGTCGAGGAGCGATACACGGGCACGGCGTCGGGCATCAACAACGCGGTCTCGCGCGTCGCTCAGCTGCTCGCGATCGCCCTGCTCCCCTTCGCGGCCGGGCTCGCCGGCGTTGAAGTGGGCACCGAGGCGTTCGCCGAGGGCTACGCTCGCGCGACCTTGATGACGGCAGGCCTGCTCGCGATCGGCGGCGTGACGGCCTGGCTCACCGTCGGCGACTGAGCGGCGCGGTCACACGGTGGCGCCGTGGCACTTCTTGTACTTCTTGCCGCTCCCGCACGGACACGGCGCGTTCCTCGGCACCTTGTCACTCACGGCCTGGTTCGCGTTGGCCGTACCCGGCCCTCCGCCGCCCGCCGCCCGCTGCCCGCCGGCCTGCTCCACCTCTGCCCGGTTGTCCTGCAGCCGAGTCGGTTGCGGCGCCTGCTGGCGGGCCTGTTCCTCGCCCTGCTGCACGAACTCCACGCGGTAGATGTAGCGGACGAAGTCGGCCTGGATCGACGCGGTCAGCGCCTGGAACATGTCGTAGGCCTCGCGTCGGTAGGCCGTGATCGGATCCTGCTGAGCCAGCGCCCTCAGGTGGATGCCCTCCTGGAGGTAGTCCATCTCGTACAGGTGCTCGCGCCACTTCGTGTCGGTGATGTTCAGCAGCACGACGCGCTCGAGCTCCCGCATCACTTCGGGCGTGACCGCACGCTCCTTGTCTTCGTACCGGGCGAGGGCGTCCTCGACGAACAGGTCGACCAGCTCCTCGGTGCTCGCGGCTTCCTGCGCCTGCTCGCGGCTGACCTGCACCGGGTAGACCTCGAGCAGGGCGGTGAACAGCCCGTCGAGATCCCATTCCTCGGGGAAGACGTCGGGCGGACACTGCGCCTCGGCCACGTCGGCCACCAGGTCCTCGACGAAGCCCACCGACTCCTCGCGCAGGTCCTGGCCCTCGAGGATCTTGCGGCGCTCGCCGTAGATCGCCTCGCGCTGGCCGTTCATCACCTCGTCGTACTTCAAGACGTTCTTGCGGCGCTCGTAGTTGAGCTCCTCGATCTGCTTCTGCGCGTTCTCGACGGCCTTCGAGACCATCTTGGCCTCGATCGGCTCCTCGTCGGGCCATTTCAGGCGCTGCATGATCGAGGCGACCCGGTCGCTCGCGAACATGCGCATCAGGTCGTCGCCGAGCGACAGGTAGAAACGGGACTCGCCGGGGTCGCCCTGACGGCCCGACCGGCCGCGGAGCTGGTTGTCGATGCGCCGGGACTCGTGCCGCTCGGTGCCGAGCACGAACAGGCCGCCCAGCTCGACCACCTCGTCGTGCTCGGCGTCGGTCTGGGACTTGAACTTCGCATAGATCGGCTCGTACTCGGCCTCGTACGCGGCCCGCTCCTCCTCGTCCATCTCGAAGAGCAGGTACCGGTCGTTGTCCCAGTCGCGCGCCGCCATCTCCTGACGCGCGAGGTACTCGGGGTTGCCGCCGAGCAGGATGTCGACGCCTCGACCGGCCATGTTGGTCGCGACCGTCACGGCGCCCTTCCGCCCAGCCTGCGCCACGATCAGGGCTTCCTTCTCGTGGTTCTTGGCGTTCAGCACGTTGTGCGGGATGCCGCGGCGGTTCATGAGCCCCGACAGCAGCTCGGACTTCTCGATCGAGACCGTGCCGACGAGGATCGGCTGGCCGGTCTCGTGACGCTCGTTCAGGTCCTCGACGACCGCATCCCACTTCGCCTCTTCGCCCTTGTAGATCAGGTCCTGCTCGTCGCGGCGGACGTTCGGCCGGTTCGTCGGGATCTCGACGACGGAGATCTTGTAGGTCTCCTCGAACTCGGTGAGCTGCGTCTTCGCCGTGCCGGTCATGCCGGCGAGCTTGTCGTACATCTTGAAGTAGTTCTGGATCGTGACCGTGGCGAGCGTCTGGTTCTCCTCCTTGATCTTCACGCCTTCCTTGGCCTCGATCGCCTGGTGCAGTCCCTCGGAATAGCGTCGCCCCTCGAGCACGCGGCCGGTGAACTCGTCGACGATCTTCACCTCGCCGTTCTGCACGACGTAGGCGACGTCGCGCTTGTACAGCTCCTTGGCTCGCAGGGCGTTCTGCAGGTGATGCACGAGCGTCGTGTTGGAGTGGTCGTAGAGGTTCTCGACCCCCAGGATCTCCTCGACCTTGGCCACGCCCTGCTCGGTGATCGCGATCTGGTACTTGGCCTCCTCGACCTCGTAGTCCTCGTCGCGCTTCAGTCGCGGGGCGACCCGGGCGAACGTCACGTACCACTTCGCCGAGTCGCGCACCATGCCGCTGATGATCAAGGGCGTGCGGGCCTCGTCGATCAGGATCGAGTCGACCTCGTCCACGATCGCGTAGTGGTAGCCGCGCTGCACGCAGTCCTCGCTGCGCATCGCCATGTTGTCGCGCAGGTAGTCGAAGCCGAACTCGTTGTTGGTGCCGTAGGTGATGTCGGCGGCATAGGCGGGCCGGCGCTGCGCGGGTGACATCGATGCCTGGATCAGCCCGACGTCGAGCCCGAGGAAGCGGTAGATGCCCCCCATCCACTCCGAGTCGCGCTTGGCCAGGTAGTCGTTGATCGTGACGATGTGCACGCCGTTGCCGGCAAGCGCGTTCAGGTAACCGGGAAGGGTCGAGACGAGAGTCTTGCCCTCCCCGGTCTTCATCTCGGCGATGTTGCCCTGGTGCAGGGCGCCGCCGCCCATCAGCTGCACGTCGAAGTGGCGCTGGCCGATCGTGCGCCGGGCGGCCTCACGAACGAAGGCGAACGCCTCCGGCAGCAGGTCGTCGAGCGACTCCCCGTTGCCCACCCGCTGCTTCAGCTCGACGGTCCTCGCCCTGAGCTCCTCGTCGGAGAGGTCCTCGACCTCGGGCTCGAACGTGTTCACGAGCTGCGCGATCGATTCGAGGTTCTTCAGCTTTCGGCCTTCGCCGATGTTGCCGAGCTTGTCGAGAACGGGCACGAGGGTCCCTTCGGGCGGTCGAGGATGGTCGTCTCGGGTACCGATTCTAGCCCGCGACCGGTTCAGTCCCGGGCGACGGCCACAGCATCGCCGGCGACGGGCCGCATCCACAGTACGACCCCGAGGACCAGCGTCACGAGGACGGCCGTGACCACACCCAGCGTGGGGTAGCCAGCGGTCTCGAGCACGATACCGGAGACCACGCCGGCCGTTGCGGAGCAGGCGCTCACGAACAGGTCGGTGAACCCCAGTGCGCCCGCCCGTTCTGCCGGAGTCGTCACGTCACTGATGACCGCGGTCGCGCCCAGGAAGGTCGCCGACCAGCCGATCCCCAGAGCGAACAGTCCGCCCCCGACGACGGCTGCCGACCCGCCCGTACCCGCGACCAACGCCCCCACGATGCTCGCCGAGCAGCCGGCGATCAGGCCGAGACGTCTGCCCCACCGATCCATCGCCGCGCCGATCAGCGGAGAGAACGCGAACATACCCCCGATGTGGAGACTGATGATCCACGCGATCGTGGCATCGCCGTGTCCGAGGTGGTGCAGTGCCGCCGGCGTGACGCCCATCACCCCGACCATCGCGATCTGCCCGACGGCCGCGGCGAGGATCGCCGTGCGGAACGCAGGAACCCGGAGGAGTTCGCGAGGCGACCGTGCCGGCCGGCTCTCGGGTCCGAAGTCGCCTTCGATCGGCGGCGCGAGATCGCGAGGGTCGGGCCGGACCCGCATCACGAACCCCCCCGCGATGAGTGCTCCGAGAGGCACGATCAGCCACGGGAGCAGATCGGCCGTCCGAGGATCGGCCGCCCGCCCTCGGAGGAAGGCGATGAGCAGCGGGCTACCGACGGCGCCGATCGTCCCGACCGCCAAGAGGATCCCGACCGCTCTGGCTCGATGAGCGGGTGGATACATGTCGGCGACCGCCGCCCTCGTGAGGTTCACGCCGGCGTATCCGATCCCGAACGGCACCACGGAGAGGATCAACAGCGGGAAGGAGCCGACGAGGACCGCGGCCGCGCACCCCAGGCCGCCCAGCGCGGTGAACGCCAGGGCAACGAGGAGGCCGGGACGTCGACCGACTCGGTCCATCCATCGCCCGATCACGACGGCCGCGACAGCCGCGACCCCGAAGTAGACGGCCCACACGAGTCCGCTGGCTCCGTCGCGGTGCGAGAGCTCGGTCGCGGCGACCGTACCGGTCACGAGCAGCACGGGGAACGTCAGCTGCGCGAACCCTTGCGCGGCCGCGAGGAGACGGGCGTTCCGGTGGACCGCGACATCCCGGTCGACCTCGCCCTTCATCGACGTGCTCGGCTCAGAGCGGGTCGGTGAGCGCTCCGAGACGCTCGATCAACCTGGCGTTCTCGGCGTAGTCGATCGGGCAGGCCACGATCGACACGGCGTCGTCGTCGAGCGCCTTGCGCAGCGTGGGTGCGAGCTCATCGGCCGAGCCGATCTCAATACCCTTCGCGCCGAAGCTCTCCGCGAGCTTCACGAAGTCCGGGTTCGTGAACGACACGGCTGCCCGTCGCCCGAAATTGATGTCCTGCTTCCACCCGATCAGTCCGTACCCGCCGTCGACCCACACCAGCACGACGAGGTGCACGTTCTCGCGCACCGCGGTCTCGATCTCGGCCATGCTCATCGCGAACGCACCGTCGCCCATGACGGCGAGCACCTTGCGGTCGGGATGGACGAGCTTCGCGGCGATGGCACCCGGCAAGGAGAACGCCATCGTCGCGAGACCATTCGAGATCAGGCAGGTGTTCGGCCGGTACGTCGGGTACAGGCGCGCCATCCACATCTTCACCGCGCCCGTGTCGCACAGCACGATGTCGTCGTCGTCGAGTACCGATCTGATGTCGGAGACCACCCGGGCGGGGGCCATGGGGAACGCATCGTCGCCGGCCCCCCGCTGCAGCTCCTCACGCACCAGATCGCGGACCGGGAAGATCTCCCCGCGGATATCGTGCATCTCGCTCGAAGCGGCGATCGCGTCGAGCGTCTCACCGATGCTGCCCTGGAGGCCGACCGCGAGTGTGTAGTGGGCGTCGACCTCGGCGACCGTGCGGTGCACGTGCACGATCTCCTTGTCGGCGAGCGGGTTCCACCGCGAGGGGGAGTACTCGACGAGATCGTACCCGACGGCGATGACCACGTCGGCACGGTCGAACCCGAAGTTCGCGTAGTCCTTGACCATGAAGCCGATCGTGCCGAGCGCGTTCGGGTGGTGGTCGGGGAACGTCCCCTTGCCGAGGAACGTCGTCGCCACCGGCATGTTGAGTGCCTCGCTGAACCGGATCAGCGCGTCGGTCGCCCCGTCGCGGGCCACGCCGGGACCCGCGAGGACGATCGGGTGCATGGCCCCGGCCAGCACGTGGGCCGCGCGATGCACCTGACCCTCGTCGGGAGCCGGGTCGACGGGCGTGTTCACCCGCAGGACCGGTGCGTCGGTTCGGCGCTCGGCGACGTCCTCGGGAAGCACGATGAACGTCGCACCCGGCGGCTCGGTCGTGGCCTGCTTGAAGGCCTTGCGAACCATCTCCGGTGCGGCGACGCGCACCGTGACCATGTCGCCCCACTTCGTGATCGGACGGAACAGCGACACCAGGTCGACGAACTGGTGCGATTCCTTGTAGACGCGGTCGAGGCTCGCCTGCGCGACGAGCGCCACGAGCGGGTGCGAGTCGAGCTGGGCGTTCGCGACCCCGAGCATCAGGTTGATGGCGCCGGGACCCAAGGTGGCCAGGCAGACACCGGGCGTGCCGGTGAGCGCACCATACGTGTCGGCCATGAAGGCGGCGCCGCGCTCGTCGCGGGTGGTGACGAAACGGATCGAGCTCTCGGCGAGGGCGTCGATCGTGTGCAGGTTCTCCTCGCCGGGGAGCCCGAAGACGATCTCGACACCCTCGTTCTCGAGGCACTCGACGATCGCACGAGCGACGGTGCGACTCGAAGCGCTCATGCCGCCAGCGTATCGGACGCTCGTCTAGAGCAGCTGCCGCGTGAGCTGGGCGTGCCCCACATGTTCCCGGAGATGCTCGAGGGCGTGGAGCAACGCCCAGGCCGCCGTGACCGGCTCGTCCGCCCGGTACGCCCGCCACGGCGCTTCCCCCAGGGCGGCAGGATCGAACGCCACGTCGCCGTCGAGCAGCGCCCGGCACTCGTCGCTCATCGCGTCGAGCCACGAGCGGAACGCGTCACCGTCGTCGACCACGACGAGGAACTCCGCGTCGCGGTCGCGGTCGGGCAGCGGCGCGCCGGTCGCGAGGCTCAGCCAGGACCGGGTGCTGTGCATCGCGTGGGTTACGAGCACCGCGAGGGGGTTCGTGTCGTCGTCGACCGGGCGGCGGTTCAGCATCTCAACCGAGCATCCGTCGACGGCATGGTGAAGCTCGTCGAGGGAGTCGCCCAGGATGTCGCGTGCCGCTTCGATCGTCGGGTCGGTCACGATCAGCTGATCTCGATCATCTTCTCGCGCACGGCGTAGACGACCGCCTCCATGCGCGAGTGCAGATGCAGCTTCTCGAGGATGTTGCGGATGTGGTTCTTCACCGTGTTCTCGCTGATGAAGAGCTGTTTGGCGATGTCGCGGTTGTTCAGGCCCTGGGCGACGAGCCGCAGCACCTCCATCTCGCGGTCGGTGAGCTTCGGCGCGGGCATGCGCGGCTGTTCCTCGGCCGACTTCGACATCGCCGCGAACTCGGTCAGCAGCTTCGAGGCCATCGAGGGTGAGATACGCGACTGGCCGGCCCACACGCTGCGGATCGCATCGGCGACCTCCTCGATCGGGATCTCCTTGAGGAGGTAACCGCTTGCCCCGGCCTTGATCGCGTCGTAGAGGTCGCCTTCCTCGTCGCTGATCGTGAGCATCAGGATCTTGCAGTGTGGGAGGAGGTCCTTGATCTGTCCGGCCGCCTCGATACCGGAGCGCTTCGGCATACGGACATCCATCAGCACGACGTCGGGCATCGTCTCCTGCGCACGCTCGACGGCCTCTGCGCCGTCGGACGCCTCACCCACGAGCTCGATGTCGGACTCCTGCTGGAGCACCATCTCGAGCCCGCGGCGGAACAATGCATGGTCGTCGACCACCATGACCCGCAGTCGCTCGGGCGCCTCGCTCGCGTCCTTCGTCACCGGTCCCCCTCGGTCTCGTCCTCTCCCTCGGTATCGGCAGCCGCGACATTCAGGTGAGCGGATTCTAGTGGGCTCTTGTGCACCGAGGCGCGACGCTTGCCGTGATGGTCGCGGAGCTGCCGTTCGAGTTTGTCCGCCACCCGGTCGATCGCGGTGGGGACGTCGTCGGCCTCGGCATGTGCCCGGAAGGTCCTCCGCGGGATGTGCAGCGCGGCCTCGACCCGCTTGACGCCATCGGGGGCGGGATAGTGCTCGCCGATGAACTCGAGGTCGATACGGGTGGTCCGCGGTTCCATGCGTTGCAGGTACGCGAGTTTGTGGCCGGCGGTCTCCCGCACCTCATCGGTGACCGGGAGTCCTCGGCCCGTGAACGTCAGATCCATACGCGTCGGTCGTCTCCTGTTCGGGTTCGGCGGGCCCTCCACCGGCTGACCTGGTCTTTTCCCCCACACTCGCCTGCCGGGGCGATCGCCGCCCGGTCGCGAGGACCGGAGACTCCCACCCTCTCTCGCCCGAGGGCGAGGCAGGACTTACATCTAAACCGCGCCATGCTCAGCGACCAAGGGTCGCCTTACGTGGGTCGTTTCGCCCGCGGCTGGCATCGACTACCGGGGTCGTCCCCGGGCAACCACAGACCCGGACGAGGGCCCGGTCGAGTATAGGCAGGTCGACCGGTGCGCAGGAGCGCCCGCGCGGCCACGAGCAGCGACACCCGCGAGGCCCCGTGCGCGAGCAGCACCTCGGCGCACGCGGCCGCGGTCGCCCCGGTGGTGAGCACATCGTCGACGAGGAGCACGTGGCCCGGCACGATCGCGCGATCGCGGAGCACGAACGATCCTCGCATCGCCTCCCGGCGCGCCACGGCGTCCCGCTTGGCTTGCGGGCCGGTCGCGGCGATCCGCCGCAGCAGCCGTCGAACCGGCAGCCCTGACTCCTTGCCCACCGCCAGTGCGAGCACCCGCGCCTGATCGAACCCCCGCTCGGCCTTGCGCCGCCGCGCCAACGGGACCCACGTGACGACATCGGCCCCCGGCGGTGCACACGTCGCCATCGCCGCGCCGAGCGCCCTGCCGACGCCCCGCACCCCCCGGTACTTCAACTGATGGACGGAGGCCCGAGCCGGCCCTTCGAACGCGAACGGCGCCCGCGCCTGCGCGATCTCCTCGGGCGGACAGTCCCCGCATGCCGCCACGTCGCCGCCGAGCGACGGGGCGCCGCAGCGATGGCACCACGGGGGTGCCAGCGCGCGGAGCCCGCGCGTGCATCGCTCGCAGAACGGCCACGCCGGTGCGCCGCAACCCGCGCAGCGGGGCGGGAAGACGACGTCGAGGGCCCGGGACAACATCGGCCGACGATACGGCCGAGGTGCGACAGGACCAGGCCGGTCGGACAACCCCGGTGGGGTGAAGCCCGCGCCGGTGGGACGCTTCGGGCGTCAGGGCAGGTCGATCTCGATCGCTCGATCGGCCCCGCGAGCGAGGATCGCGAGCCGAGACTGGCTCTTCGCGGCCGGATAGGTCACGACGGTGCCACGTTGCGACTCGTCGTCGAAGCCCTCGTCGACCTGAGGCAGCATCACGTCGTCGGCGGCGAGCGAGAGGCCGACGCGGGTGGGCGCCTCGTAGGTCACACGCACACCGTCGGGGGCACATTCCACCTGCTGGATCGTCACGGTCGTCGCGCCGGCTTCGATCCTGCGCCCGACCGATGCCGAGCCCCGCCGCATCGAGCCGCGTGGCCACGCGACGACGAACCGATCGCCGGGGTGCACTACCCCCGGGTCGCCGTCGATCGTGACGTCGAGCTCGAGGCGGTACCACCCCGGGGCCAGGTCGAGCAGCGGCACCTCGAACGGCACGAACAGGTCGAGGTGCGGCGCGACGTCGAGGGTCACGGGTTCGACCCCCATCGGCTGGCCGGGCCGACCGGCGAGCTCGGCGACCCGAGCCGCTTCGATGCGCACCTGATGCGGGTCGGCATCGTCCCCCCGCAGGACGAACGCCCCCTTGAGGGTCGCGGGGAACCGCTCGAAGTGCGCGCGGATCGAGACACGGCCGCCCACCGGTTAGGTGCCCTGTTCCCAGCTGTGCAGGTAGTGGTCCTGCTCCGGTGTGAGCTCGTCGATCTCCACGCCCATCGCCCGGAGCTTCATCCGCGCCACCTCCTTGTCGATCTCGACCGGCACCGGGTAGACGCGAGGCTCGAGCGCGCCGCGCTGGTCGACCACCCACTCGGCGGCCAGCGCCTGGTTCGCGAACGACATGTCCATCACCGCCGCGGGATGGCCCTCGGCCGCCGAGAGGTTCACGAGGCGGCCCTCCCCGAGCAGGTAGACACGCCGGCCGTCCGCGAACGTGTACTCGTCGACGAACTCACGGATCCGACGGACCCCACCCGTGCCGAGCGAGGAGAGCGCCTGCTTGTCGATCTCAACGTCGAAGTGCCCGGAGTTCGCGAGCATCGCCCCCTCCTTCATGACCTCCATGTGCTCGCGCCCGATCACGGTCGTATCGCCGGTCACCGTGATGAAGATGTCGCCGACGCGTGCCGCCTCGCGCAGCGGCATGACCCGGTACCCCTCCATCACCGCCTCGATCGCCGCCGTTGGGTCGACCTCGGTCACGATCACATGCGCGCCCATGCCGCGCGCCCGCGAGGCGACCCCGCGCCCGCACATGCCGTAGCCGCACACGACGATCGTGCGACCGGCCAGCAACCGGTTGGTCGCTCGCATGATCGCGTCGATCGTCGACTGTCCGGTGCCGAAGCGGTTGTCGAACAGGTGCTTCGTGTCGGCGTCGTTCACGCTCACGATCGGGTACTTCAGCGCGCCGTCGGCGGCCATCGCCCGCAGCCGGATCACGCCGGTCGTGGTCTCTTCCGTCCCCCCGATGATCTCGCCGATCTGGTCGACACGTTCCTTGTGCAGCACGCTCACCATGTCGGCCCCGTCGTCCATCGTGATGTTGGGTCGGATGTCCAGCACGGCGTTGATGTGCTTGAAGAACGTGTCGGTGTCCTCGCCCTTGATCGCGAAGGTGTCGATGCCGGCCTCGACCAGCGCCGCCGCCACGTCGTCCTGGGTGGAGAGCGGGTTCGACGCGCACAGGGCCACATCGGCGCCACCGGCCTTCAGGGTGAGCATCAGGTTGGCGGTCTCGGTGGTCACGTGCAGGCACGCCCCGATGCGGATGCCGTCGAGCGGTCTCTCCTTCTCGAAGCGGTCCCTGATCTGCGCGGTCACCGGCATCTCCGCCCCCGCCCACTCGATCCGCTCGCGGCCGCCAGCCGCGAGCGTCATATCGCGTACGTCGTTCGTCACGCTTGGTCTCCTCTCATGCGCGGGAACAGGTCGACGAGCAACCTGCCCACCGCCACCGCGGTCTCGTTCGACACGCGGACGACCTCCTCGTGTTCCACGGGCTCGCCGAACGCGTTCGCGAGCGAGCAGATGCCGAGCACCCGCATCTCAAGAGCGGCCGCCGGCAGCGCTTCGGGAACCATCGACATGCCGACGACCGTCGCCCCGGCTGCCTGCAACATCCCCACTTCCGTCGGGGTCTCGTAGGCCGGCCCGCTCATCGCCGCGTACACACCGATCGATGACGAGATCCCGAGCGCTTGAGCCCGCTCGAACGCGAGCTCCCGCAAGGCCTCGTCGTAGACCCCGTCGGTGCTGATGAACGCCGGCATGCCGTCCGGATAGCGCCACCCCCTGAGCGGTGCCACGCCCATCATGTTGAGGTGGTCGCGCAGGATCACGACGGTGCCCGCGGCCTCCCCGCGCACGAGCCCACCGACGGCGGCGGTCAGCACCATCGTGTCGGCCCCGAGCTCCTTCGACAGGCGGGGCAGCAACGCCGGCACGTCCATGCCGTGCCCCTCGTGGAAGTGGACCCGGCCGAAGAACGCGGCGACGGGCACCCCTGCGAGGTAACCGAGCACCAGCCTCCCGGCATGGCCCGGTACCCCGGGGGGCGGGAACCCCGGCAGATCCGTGAACGAGAAGCTCGCCGTCTCGTCGAGGGCGTCCCCGAGGGCAGGGCCCAGACCCGAGCCCAGCACGACGCCGGCGAGCGGCACGAGATCAGTGGCCGATCGCACGACGGCGGCCGCCTGCGCGGCGAGATCGTCGCCCGGCCCCGGCAGTCCCTGCTCGCTCATCACGACCTCGCTCCGCCCAGGAACGCCTTCAGCCGGTCGATCGACGCGATCGGCGAGGGATCGACACCCTGGCGCAGGCCGACGTAGCAACTCACGTAGTCCCCCATGATCACGAGCGACAGGAACCGCGCGAGCGCGCTCCGTCCGGTCGCCCAGACCTCATCGGTGATCGCCCCTGCGTCTCGAACGATCTCGAGGGAGATCGGGAAACGCACCGCCACCTCATCGTGTTCACCCTCGTGTCGGAGCGCCACGATAAACGAGTCCTCGCCGTGGTCGGCGTACCACCCCACGACCTCGTTGTGGTCGAGCTCTGGCAGCGCGGCCGACCAGGCGGGGACCTTCCCGTTCTCGTTCAGCTGGGTCTTCCACCGCGCGGCGGCGACCGCGCCGAGTCCGTCGGCTCCCCACACGACCGGTTGACGATGGCCGATGCGCTCCGCGAGCGCCTTGGCCTCGTTTCGGTGCGTCGGCAGGTCGGGTCGCAGCGCCTCGGCGAGTCGGTCCAGCTCACCCGTCGCCTCGTCCACATCGCCCGCGAGGCGCGGCAAGAGCCCCACGGCCTCCATCGCGCCGAGCAGGGACAACGACAGGTAGCCGAGCGCCGCGCGGGGCATGTAGCCGCCGGGGATCCGGACGGCTCCGAGGCCGAGCTCCCCCGCGCGGGCCGCCAGCGTGCCCCCCGACGTGATCGGTAGCACCCGACAGCCGCGTGCCACCGCTTCCTCGAAGCTCGCGAGCGTCTCCGCCGTGTTCCCCGAGTACGACGAGACCACGACCATCGTGCGCGGGCCGGCGTACGCGGGCAACTCGGGACTTCGGTTCACCTCGACGGGCACGATCAGCCGGTCGCGGTAGAGCGAGCGGAGCACGTCGCCGGCGACGGCCGAACCCCCCATGCCGCAGAACGTGATCGCCGTCACGCCGTCGGCCGAAGCCAGACCCTCGGCACCCATCCCGGCCGCGTAGCCTTCGCGCGCGTGTCGCGGCATCGAGGCGACGGCTCCGAGCATGTCGCCCACGTCGAGCGCCCGGAGCGCCTCGACGTCGTTCAGGTCCGTCACTTCGTTCCCGGCTTCTGGCCGGGCTTCTCGGCCTCGTCGATCAACATCACCGGGATGTCGTCGCGGATCGGGTATCGGTATCCGCACGTCGTGCAGACCAGGATCTGCTCGGCCTCGCGATAGTCGAGGTCACCCCGGTCGTTGGGGCACACGAGGATCTCCAGCAGCTGAGGATCGAGGGTCACGATGCCTCCTTCTCGTCCGGGGCAGGTCTCACGCGTCGCCGTCGCCTCGGATCAGCGCGAGCACCTCGGCCGTCTTCTCGGCCAGCAGCTCAGGGGTGCGCGCCTCGGCGTTCAGCCGGAGCAACGGTTCGGTGTTCGAGGGACGCACGTTGCACCACCAGTCGTCGAACTCTACCGTCAGGCCGTCGAGCCGGTCCTGCCGGCCGTCCGAGTAGTGGGAGGCGATCGCCCCGATGCGGCCCTGCTGATCGTCCACGACCGAGTTGATCTCGCCCGACGCCGCGTAGCGGCGCAGCGGCGCCAGGAGCTCGGAGAGGGGGCGATCTGCCTTGGAGAGCTCTCCCAGAGCGGCGACCGCCGCGATCAGTCCCGAGTCGGCCCGGTAGTTGTCTCGGAAGTAGTAGTGACCCGAATGCTCACCACCGAAGATCGCGCCGGTCTCGGCCATCACCTGCTTGATGAACGAATGACCCACCCGGGTGCGCACGGGTTCGCCGCCATGCTCGCGGATCACCTCGGGCACGGTCCACGAGCAGATGAGGTTGTGGACGATCTTGGCGCCTGGCTCCCGCTCGAGCATCGCGATCGCGACGAGGGCTGTGAGCAGCGAACCGCTCACGTCCTCGGCCCGCTCGTCGATCAGGAACACGCGATCGGCGTCGCCATCGAAGGCGAGCCCGACGTCGGCGCCGTGCTCGATCACGGCGGCCTTCAGGTCCTTCTGGTTCTCCGGGTCGATCGGGTCCGCCGGATGGTTGGGAAACGTGCCGTCGAGCTCTGGATAGAGGTGATGCAGGGTGACGGGCAGCCTCGATATCACGGCAGGCACCACCAGGCCCCCCATGCCGTTCGCCGTGTCGGCCACGATCGTCAACGGCCGCATGGCTCCGACGTCGACGAACGAGAGCACGTGCTCCACGTATGCCTCGAGCAGCTCGCGACGATGCACCGAGCCCCGCGCTGCCGCGGCCGGAGACGACCCCAGCTCGACGATCGAGCGGATCTCGCGGAGCCCGGTGTCCTCCCCCACCGGCTTCGCGCCCGCCAGGCAGAACTTCATGCCGTTGTACTGCTTGGGATTGTGGCTCGCCGTGAGCATGATGCCGGGCATGTCGAGCGAGCCGGACGCGAAGTAGAGCAGGTCGGTCGACGCGAGCCCGAGGTCGACCACATCGATGCCTTGCGAGGTGGCGCCGTCGGCGATCGCGGCCGCGAGCTCAGGGGAACTCAGGCGGCAGTCGCGGCCGACGACGATGCTCGACGCGCCGCTCCACGCCGCGAACGCCGCTCCGATGTCGCGGACGAGGTCGGCATCGAGTTCGTCGGGCACGACCCCACGCACGTCGTACGCCTTGAAGATGCGGTCGAGGTCGCTGGGCACGCCCGCATGTTACGGGCGGACGACGGGGGCGTCAGGCGTCGGAGTCGAAGGGGTGCCCGGCGAAGCCGCGGGGCATCACTTCTCGACGACGAGCCCGATCACCGACGCCAGCGGCACCTCGTCGCCGTCGCGGTACCACCACTTCGCCTCGCAGTGGTGACAGGTGCGGAAGGACAGGTCTCGGCCGCCGACCGACATCGAGATGGCGATGAGGTCGCCCGCGCGGCACTGGGGGCAGGTTCCGGTTTCCATACCGATAGGTTCGGCTCTGACAGGGGTCGGGGACCATAGCACCCTGCGCTCATTTCCTCGGGTCCGCCGAGGGGCTCACCCATGGCCCCCGCGCCACACCCGGGCCCCCATCGGGGGGACAGCCGCCCGTCGTCGGCCGACGACGAGGTGGGAGCCCGGGTGAGGTCAGACGGCCAGGGCCGAGGCTGCCTCCGAGATCGTCACGGCCCGCGCGTCCCGCACCGTCCAGCCGACGGGAGGCGTCAGGCGCTCGACGTGCTCGCGGCACAGGTCGAGCAGGTTGCGGTCGCGCTCCGCCACGAGATCGCCGATCGCGACCTCACGATCGGCGTATCGGAGGGAGACGGTGGCGACTGGCTCGGCGTCACATCGCATCTTCGCGCAGGTTCGCATCGCGCCGAAGAGTAAATGACATACGTGTGATCTCCAAGCATCTTCGAGGAGATCGCGCTCCCGCACGCCGCCGGCGTGCGCCGCACACAGATGTACCCCGCAGTGGCGCTCCGGTTTCCCATCGCGTCGCTACGGGGTACATCGAGAACCCTACGTCACCCCGACCGGCATCGACAAGGTGCGAGCCGAGGAAGTGTGACAAGAACGACGACGACGCTCAGACGTTGACCGACGCTGGCGTGTCGCCCTCGACCGCGTTGGCCGGACGCGACCCGACGACGATCACGCGGGTGCCGACGTCGACCATCGGATACAACTCCTCGACCTCCCAGTTGTGCATGCGGATGCAGCCGTGGGACGCGTATGTGCCGATCGAGCTGTCGGCCGGAGTCCCGTGGATGCGGATCAATCCCGGCGCCGTGATGTAGAGCGCGCGGGTCCCCATCGGCGCGCTCGGTCCGCCCGGGACGACCGCCGGGAGATCGGCCCCCCAGCTGTCGAGCGCGGGGTTGTACCACGTCGGGTTCACGGCCTTGCGGTAGAGGTTCCAGTCCCCTTGCGGAGTGGTCCACCCCGGCATCGCGGTCGCGACCGCCCAAGTGCGAACCACGTCGAACCCGTCGTAGAGGTACAGCTTGTTCTCGTCGACCCTGACGACGATCGTGCGCGGCATGGTCTTCTCGGTGACCTTGGGGCTGACCTTCAGCACGGGGAGCGAGACCTCTGAGGCGCCACCGGCCTTGAGCGCGGCTCGCACCGACGCGCGAGCCTCGACGAAGTCGAGCGCTCGGCCCGGCTTGGGCTTCACGAAGCGCACCTCACCGTCGTCGTAGGTGACGTCGGCGTTCACCGGCTTCACGGCGACGTCACGAGCGATGCGCCCGAGCACGACGTCGACCCGACCGTCGCCCGAGAACGTCAGCTCGACCTCCTGCCCGATCGGATCGTCGTTGAAGCGGTGCCAGAAGCGGGAGAACGTGCCCATCGACTCGCTCAGCCCGAGCGCCCTGTTCACGGCGCCCACGGCGTTGGAACGCTGGCCGAGCTCCTCGAGGGTGACCTGCCAGCTCCGCCCGCGCGCCCGGAGCTCGACCTGCCGCTGCAACGCCACCGCCGAGGCGGCGCGGACGGCCTGGACCGCCTCGGCCTTGGTCATGCCCCCGACGTCGACGCCGCCGACCGTCACCCCCGGAAGGATGCGGTCGGCTCGCGACTGCTCGTAGCGGTACGCCGAGTACGCGGCACCGCCGACGGCGAGCACGAGCACGCCCGCGACGATCGCAACGATCGCGATCGCGCGATGCTTGCGCGCGGGTGCATGCGTTCCTCTGGCCATGGCAAGGTGTCCGTTGGGTCGCGGACCGGAACATGATACGCGACGGCGCATCGGGCTCCAGTCGGCCGATCAGGCTGTTCCCGGTTCCACTATCGGCAGCCCCGCGGCCAGACCGTAGACGGACAGCCCCTCGTTGCCCAGCGACGTGGACGCACCGAGCGCGACGACCGGCACGCCGTCGCTGATGACGAGCAACGAGGCGCCGCCCACACGGTCGAGGAACTCGCGGGGCACCCCCGCGACCGACCCCGGGGGGACCGAGATCGTGGTGGACTCGGCCGACCCCTCCTCTTCGGCGGGGAGGCCTGTGATCGAGACCGACGCCTGCGACTGTCCAGGGTTCAGCACGAGCAACCCGGGGCGGGCGGGATCTCCCGCCACCGTGGGCGTGACCACCCACGACGTCGCAGGGCCGGTCGACCCGGCGGTCGCACCACCGTCGTTGCCCGCGCCGATCGTGCGCAGCGCCGACACGACAGCTGCGCCCTCACGGACGGAGAGATCGACCGCCGACGGACCGGTCGTCGTGAGCGGGTAGGCCGCCGCCGACTCCGGTTCCTGCGGCTGCTCGGCCAGTCCGCCCGCGGGCTGCGGAGGCGCCTCCGACCGTAGGATCGCGGCGAACGTCGAGCCGAACTGCCCCGGAGGCAGCGGGGTCACGCCGTCGGGGTCGGTCCTCACCGTGGGCACCGCGACGTTCAGCACGGACCGGCCCGACCCCGTGGAGGTGAGCATCAGTTGCCGCTGACCTGGTGCCGCGGAAGCGATCACGCTCCAGATGCCGCGGCCCTCGGAGACGACGAGCGATGATGCAGCGAGCCTGCCCGAGGAGACCTCGACCGACACGCCGAGCCCCAGCTCGCCCTGCGCGAAGTCGTTCAGTCGTATCGCCGTGCTCCTTCGCGGCCGAAGCGTGACGTCGGTGAGCTCGGAGTCGCGCACAGGCGCTCGATCGGCCGCGAACAGAGCGACGTCGAACACCGCGTCGGTGTCGAACGGGTTCATGACGACGAGGAAGGCGTCGTCGCCTTCGTCCGTCGAGGCGGCCGCGGTGACCCAGCCCCGTCCCGCCTCGGCGACGCACGGTTCGGCGCCGATGCCCACCTCGCCCTCGGCTCCTCGGATCAGCCACCCCGCCGCCAGCCAGCCGCCGAACGTCTCGACGAACGTCGACGAAGATCGATCGGAGGCGTCGACGACGACCTCGACCTGGGAGCGCGGCGGGACGCGGACCTCCGACGACCCCTCGGCGCCGTCGTCGGAGAGCTCGCTCACCCGGGCCGAGACCTCGACCTCGCCAGGGTTCGCCAGGAAGACCGTGCCCTCGTAAGCCTTCCCGCCGCCGTGGGGACACAGCCAGGTAGCCGACGTCGCGGATCCTCCCGCGGATCCCGCCGGCTCGCGCTCACCGAGGCGATCGAACGTGACCACGCCGAGCGCCACGATGCCGGCGACCACGAGGGACAACACACCCTGCCCCCGGGCTCTCATCGCGCCACTGGCTTCCTCGTGACCCAGAGGGCGACGGCCCACACGAGCCCGAGGAGCCACACTTGGATCGTGGCGGGCAACTGGGACCCGTACCGCACGGCCACCGGTGCTTGCTGCGTCTCGAACCCGGTCGCCCAACCGAACGCCGTGAGGGGCTCGTCCTCGGAGCCCTCCAGCTGCCAGGCACCCTGGAACTCCGTCGAGACGTAGACCGGCCCCGAGCCCTCGCCTCCTTCCCAGCCCCCCATCACCTGCGCGAGGGGGGACCCTCGACGCAGAGACGCGCGCACGACATCAGGTGGATCGGATGATCGCATCGCCTCGACCGAGAGGGGGTCGTCCTCGAGCACCGCCGCGGGCGAGATCGCCCGCGCGTTGCGGTAGACGACGAGACCGGCAGCCGGCACGAGGTCGAGGTCGACCTGGGCGTCGAGCAGCGCCTGCGCTTGCGGGGGCACGTCGTCGTCGGCGGCGATCACGAACCGCACGCCGAAGGGGGCCAACAGCGCCCCCCCGTGGCGGGTCGTCCCTGCGAGGATCTCGTCGAGCGCTTCCCTGAGGTGATCGGGGCCCGGGCCGACCGAGGGACGCGCGAGGTCGATCGCAACCGTGCCGTCGCGACCGGTGAGCCCGTAACGCAGGGTGGCCCGACCCGACTCGGCCAGTCCCGAGGGGTCGCCGCCGGGCGCGGGGAAGGGATCGTTCGTGTGGGAGCCCACCCACAGCACCCTGAAGTCGCCCTTCGCGGTGCTCTCGAGCACGGACCACGCCGCCGGCACCTGCTCGGGACCGCCGACCGCCCATCCGCCCACGAGCGCCGCGATCGACTGGAGCAGGAGACCGCCGCCGATCACGACCGCGAGCATCGCGGTCAGGATCTGGCGCATGCCGAACGCCTCGCGGCCGAGGCCGGTCACGGCCGAGGAGACACCGTACGCGACCAGCATCACTTCCCCGACGGCGGCGACGGCGAGATACGCGAGCGGGTTGGACAACGGCGCCGGAACCCACCACGCGGCGGAGAGCCACGACAACGCCAGGGCGACCAGGACCACCAGCACCGCGCGGACCGCCCGTCCACGGAGCTCGGCGCCCACCAAGGCGAACGACAAGAGTGCGGCCACCGGCAGGAAGAGGGCCACGACCCACGTGCCGGGCCCGTCACCCGGCGCTAGCCGCGCCAGCTGCGACAGGTCCGAGGTGCCGATCTGTGATACCAGCGCAGCTCCTCCGCCCGCCGCGAGCGTCGGCACGAACGGGAAGAGCAGCACGGCGGCGATCGCGGATGCGAGCGCCATCGAGGCGAGGCCGCGGGCGCGGGACGAGCCGGCGACCAGTTGGACCACGACGAGCACGCCGACGGCGAGCAACGCGCCCGGCAGGAACGCCACCAGCACGGCGAGGGTGACCCCCACACCCGCGGCGAATCGCCGTCGCCCGCCCTGCGGCTCGTCGGGCCCGAACGCGGTTTCGATCCGCTCGAAGATCGCCGGCAGGACCGCGAGCGCCACGAGGAGATCGAGGCGCCCCTGGGAGAAGGACCACAGCGTGAGACCGCAGAGCACGTACACCCCGGAGGCCAGCACGGACGGGCCGGGTCGCCCCGTGAGCCGAATCGCCGCGCGGTAGGTCAGGATCGCCGCCAACACCGGGGCTCCGGCGAGCACCACCTTCTGCGCGAGCGAAGCGCTGCCGAGCATCAGCCACGACAAACCCCCGAGCGCCCCCAAGGCAGGACTTGCGGCGAGCGTGCCCCCCAACGGTGTCGTCCGGTAGGCGGAGACCAGCTCGGCCCAGAACCCGTCGGGACCCGCCGGGAAGGCCGGTAACACCCCGCCCGCCAACGCGTCTGCTCCGAAGAGGAAGCGGATCGTGACGGCGCCGACCACGATCCCCAGGAACGAGCCGACGATCACGGGGTGCGATCCGACGAGCGACGCGGTGCGGTCGCGGAGCCGACGGGACGTCGTCTCGTCCTCGTCGCGCTCGTCGATCTCGCGCTGTTCCACGAGGATGCGTTCCGCCGTCTGGAACCACCGGGGCAGTCGGACCCCCGCGGTCTCCATGAAGCGACGGACCGTGCGGTCCTTGACCCGGCGCTCGCGCTGGATGCGCCGGCGGCGGGAGAGCGTGCCCCCGACATGCGCGGCGTTCCAGCCCCACGCGGAGAGCACGTCGTAGGCCTCCTCGAACCGTCGCGCCAGCGTCAGGAAGAGCAGTCGGACGAGCCCGAGCAGCAGCGCCAACGGCGTGACCCAGAACAGTGAGATCAGGCCGTAGTTCTTCGCCATCGTGGCGATCGCGGCTCGGTCCTCTTCGTATCGCATGCTGTGACGTCGCGAGCGCCGCGCGTGTTCGCGGGAGCGCGTGACCTCGCGATGGCGGACCCGCGCCAACGGCATCATCACCACACGGAACCCCGCCAGACGCACCCGCCAGCACAGATCGAGTCCCTGGTGCTCGGTGTCGAGTCGTTCGTCGAGCAGGCCGGCGCGCTTCCACGCCGCTCTCGCGATGAGCATCGCCGACGACGACACGCACAGGACCTCGAGGACCCGGTCGAACTGGCCCTGGTCGATCTCGTCGGGCTGCAGCGGCGTGTACGCGTGGCCGAAGATGTCGGCGGAGCGACCGACGTCGAGCAGACGGCGGGGCTCGTCCCAGTCGACGACCTTGCATCCGACGATGCCCACCTCGTCGAGACCACGGATGCCCACAGCGGCCTCGACGAGTCGCTGCACGGCGTCGGGGTCGAGCGCGGCGTCGTCGTGGAGCAGCAGGATGAGGTCGGCCTCGGACGCGGCGGGCTGCTCCATGGCCTCGCGGAACGCGGGCGCGAGGCCGCCTGGATCGGGCAGCGCGATCACCCGGCGCTCACCGAGGGCCTGCTCCAGGATCTGCCGCGTGTCGTCGTCGGATCCGTCGTCGACGCCGAGCACGGCCATGCGTGGGTACGACTGAGCGGCGAGCGCCGCGATGGTCTCGCGGAGCCAGGCGGCTGCGTCACGGGCCACCAGGACGACGAGGACGGTGGGCGTGCGCTCGGGCGTGGCGGCTGGGGACTGGGTCATGCGAGGGCTCTACCGAGCGGCGGCGAGCCTAGCATGCGCCACTCGGAGAACGCGGAAGGGGGGCATGAGCCCCCCTTCGAGATCGCGACGGTGGCGATCAGCGCTTGCGTGCCGCGGTCTTCTTGCGAGCCGTCGTCTTCTTCCGGGCGGCCGGCTTGCGTGCCGCGGTCTTCTTGCGTGCCGCGGTCTTCTTCCGGGCCGCCGGCTTGCGTGCCGCGGTCTTCTTGCGTGCCGTCTTCTTGGCGGCCGGCCTCCTGGCCGTGGTCTTCTTGGCGGCGGTCTTCTTACGGGCCGCCGGCTTGCGAGCCGCGGTCTTCTTCCTCGCGGTCGTCTTCTTGGCTGCTGCCATGCCTCCTCCCCTTTCCCTGCGTCGTCTCGTCGAGCCGGTTCGTCGAACCGTGGTGGCCGTTCTCAGGACGCCATGCGCTTCAGGCGTCGGCGTTCCCGTTCGCTCATGCCTCCCCACACGCCGTAACGCTCGTCACGACGGAGGGCGTAGTTCAGGCACTCGATGCGCACGGGACACTCGCTGCAGATCCGCTTGGCCTCCCTCGATGAGCCTCCCTTCTCGGGGAAGAAGATCTCCGGGTCGTATTCGCGACACCGCGCTCGCTCTTGCCAAGGGATGTAGTGATGCACGCTCGTCTCCCCCCGAAATCACATTCATGTGATTCTGAGGGAAGAACCGCCCCGGTGACAAGCCCTCCATCGAGGAAGTTCCCTGCCTCAATCCCTCGTCCGTCGCCCCCATCGTGTCGAACCTGACGCCAAGTCGCAAGTCGATCTGGCAGGTGGCGCGGTCGTCAGACCGACTGACGATAGCCGTCAGGATGCCTGACGTGCTTTCCGGCGGATGGCGTCGTACGTCGTCGTACGGACCGCCGGCGTGCGCCCGATCGCGCGGATCGCGTCGTCGAACTGTTCGGGCGTCATCTCGATCCCCCACTCCGCGCCCGCCATGCGACTGATCGTCTCCTCCATCAGCGTGCCGCCGAAGTCGTTGGCGCCCGCACGCAGGATCGAGCGGCACGCGTCGACACCGAGTTTCACCCACGAGACTTGGATGTTCGGGATCAGTCCGTCGAGCAGGATGCGGGCAACCGCGTGCATCCGCAGGTTCTCCTCGAACGTCGCCCCCGGGCGCGCCTTGCCGGACAGGTAGATCGGGGCATGTTGGTGCACGAACGGCAGCGGTACGAACTCCGTGAATCCCCCCGTGTCGGCCTGGATGCGACCGATGCGCCGGATGTGCGCCACCCAGTGCGGCGGCGCATCGACGTGACCGAACATGATCGTGCTCGAGCTGCGGATGCCGAGACCGTGTGCGGTGCGGACGATCTGCTCCCATGTCGCAGCCGGGAGCTTGCCCTTCGTCAGCACCCAACGCACCTCATCGTCGAGGATCTCGGCCGCCGTGCCCGGGATCGTGTCGAGGCCGTGAGCCCTCGCTTCCGAGAGGAACTCGGCGAACGACACGTCGAGCTTCGTCGCCCCGTTGAGGATCTCCATCGGGCTGAACGCGTGCACGTGCATCGACGGGGTCCGGCGTTTCACGGCGTCGACCACGTCGAGATAGAAGGAGCCGGGGAGGTCGGGATGGATGCCTCCCTGCATGCAGACCTCGGTGGCGCCGCGGTCCCAGGCTTCCTCGGCGCGGTCTGCGACCTCCGTCAGGGTGAGCGTGTACGACTCCTCGTCGACCTCGCGCTGTGCGAACGCGCAGAAGCGGCACCCCACGTAGCACACGTTCGTGAAGTTGATGTTCCGGTTGATCACGTACGTGACGTCGTCACCCACCGCCTCGGCACGAAGGTCGTCGGCGACCCGGCACAGCGCGTCGAGCGCGCCCCCCTCGGCGCGGAACAAGGCGAGCGCTTCCTCATCGGAGAGCGCACGATGGGCTGACGCCTTCGTCAGCGCGGACCGGATCTCGCCCTCGAGCCGTGTGGGCGCGACCCGGTGGCGTCTCCATTGCGCCGTCGTGGCCGGCAGATCCGCTTCCCCGTACACGGCGTCGGCATCCTCGCGCAGGCCTGCGCCGGCCACCTTCGAGAACGTGAGCGCGATCGTGCGCGGCTTCCATCGCACGTCGGGGTCCTGCCACCGGATCGGCGCGGGGCGCTGCCCCTCGTTCGCGCGTCCGTCGCCGCCGAGCAGCCTCGTCACCGGGGCGCGCATCTTCCCAGCCAGGAACGGGTCCGGCTTCGCGGCGAACTCCGGGTACACGGTCAGGCGTTCGAGGAGCGTCTTGCCACGGGCGGCCGTCGTCTCGCGCAGCCCATCGATCGACGGCCAGGGCTTCTCGGGGTTCACGTGGTCAGGGGTGATCGGCGAGACGCCGCCCCAATCGTCGATGCCGGCATCGAGCAGACGGAGACGCTGAGCAGGGTCGGAGAGGTTCGGCGGAGCCTGCACGTGCATGCGTGGCCCGAGCACGACACGGGCGGTGGCGACGGCGGCGAGGAACTCCTCGTCGCCGGGCTCGGCCGAGGATCGCATCGCCGTGCCGGGCTTCGCACGGAAGTTCTGCACGATCACCTCCTGCACGTGCCGGTAGCGCCGGTGCAGGTCGCGGATCTCGAACAGCGCCTCGGCGCGCTCCCGATCGGTCTCGCCGATGCCGACGAGGATGCCTGTCGTGAACGGCACGGCGAGCCGGCCGGCATCCTCGATCGTGCGCAGCCGCACGGCCGGCACCTTGTCCGGCGATCGGTGATGCGGGCCGCCCTTCGCGGACAGACGGGGGCTCGCGGTCTCGAGCATCATGCCCATCGAGGCGCTCACGTGCTTCAGCCGCGCGATCTCCTCGTAGCTCATGACGCCAGGGTTGAGGTGCGGCAGCAGGCCCGTCTCCTCGATCACGCGGATCGCCACCGCGCGCAGGTAGTCGAGCGTCGAGTCGAAGCCGCGCTCGTCGAGCCAGTCGCGGGCGACCTCGTAGCGGTCCTCGGGCCGGTCGCCGAGCGTGAAGAGCGCCTCCTTACAACCGGCCTCGGCGCCGGTCCGTGCGATCGATACGACCTCCTCCGGCGTGAGGAACGGCGCTTCCAGCTTCGCGGGCGCCTTCGCGAACACGCAGTAGTGGCAGCGGTCCCGGCACAGCATCGTGAGTGGGATGAACACCTTGCGGGAGTAGGTGACGACATCGCCGTGCCCCAGGTCGCGCAGCCGCGCGGCGACCGCGAGCAGCCGGTCGAGCTCCGGACCCCTCGCGCCGAGCAACGCGACGGTCTCGTCGAGGCTCAGCGCCACGCCCCGCTCCGCTCGCACCAGGGCCCGGCGCAGCTGCTGGCCGCTGGGCGGGGCGGGTGCCTGGGGCATGTCGGCGAGCCTACTACGCTGTCCCTCGATGAAGGTTGCGGCGCTCGCCGGAGGCATCGGCGCGGGGAGGTTCCTGCGCGGCATGGCACGCGTCGTGCCCGGCGACGACCTGACCGTCATCCTCAACGTGGCTGACGACATCGTCGTACACGGGCTGCACGTGAGCCCCGACCCCGACTCCGTGACGTACTGGCTCGGCGACGCGTTCGATCGCGAGCGCGGATGGGGTCGACGCGACGAATCCTTCCGAGCGACCGATGAGTTGCGGGCGTTCGGCGCCCCGGACGCGTGGTTCAACCTCGGCGATCTCGACCTCGCGGCCCACGTGCTGCGAAGCTCGATGCTGCGACAAGGCGCGACGATGTCACAAGTCGTCGCGCGCGTGGCGGAGCGCTTCGGCGTCGGCGCCCGGCTGTTGCCCGTCACCGACGATCGCGTCGAGACCCGGATCGACGCCGTCGACGCCCGGACCGGCGAGCGACTCGACCTGCACTTCCAGGAATACTGGGTGCAGCGCCGTGCCGCTGACGCGGTCAAGTCCGTGCGGTTCGTGGGCGTCGAGGCTGCACGTCCCGCCCCGGGGGTGCTCGCGGCGATCGAGCAGGCCGACGTGGTGGTTCTTCCGCCGTCGAACCCGGTCGTCTCGCTCGGGCCGATCCTCGCGGTGCGGGGCGTGCGTGATGCTGTCGGGGCTCGCCGCCCGGCAGTCGTCGGCGTGAGCGGGATCGTCGGCGGGGCGCCACTCGCGGGCATGGCCGACAAGCTGATGCCGGCCGTGGGCCTGGAGGTCACCGCCGCCGGTGCCGCGACGGCGTACGAAGGCCTGCTCGGCGCGTGGGTCATCGACGAGCGCGATCGCGCGCTGGCGGCTCGGATCGAAGCCACCGGGATACGGGTCGTCGTCACCGACACCGTGATGCGCGACGACGAGGCCGCCGAGCGCCTCGCCTCGGTGGTGCTGGACGTCGCGCGGTGACGTCCACGTCACGGCCGCCGGTGCTCGTGGTTCCGGTCCAGGGCGTGCCCGAGGTGCGACCGGGAGACGACCTCGCGGCGGTGCTCGACGCGCCGCTCAGGGCGGCGGGCGCACGAGCGGGCGACGTCGTCGTCGTCACCTCGAAGGTCGTCTCGAAGGCCGAGGGCCGCATCGTGCGCGGTGTCGGTCGAGCCGACGCGGTGATCACCGAGACGAGCCGCGTCGTCGCCCGACGCGGCGACCTGGTGATCGCCGAGACCGCGCACGGCTTCGTCTGCGCGAACGCCGGCGTCGATGCCTCGAACGTGGACGCCGGCTCGCTCGCGCTGCTGCCCGAGGACCCCGACGCGAGCGCGCGCCGATTGCGGTCACAGCTGTCGGCCCGGCTCGAACTGGGCGACGTCGCCGTCGTCGTGACCGACACGTTCGGCCGCGCGTGGCGCACGGGCGTGGTGAACGTGGCGATCGGATGCGACGGGCTGCCGGCGATCGTGGACCTACGCGGACGCGCGGACGACCGAGGGCGCACGCTCGAGGCGACCGAGATCGCGCTCGCGGACGAAGTGGCCGCGGCGAGCGGTCTCGTGATCGCGAAGGATTCGCGGATCCCCGTCGCGATCGTGCGAGGGGTCGACCGCCTCGGTGGGAAGGACGGGTCGGCGCTCGACCTCGTGCGTCCCGCCGAGGAGGACCTGTTCCGTGCCTCGCCGATGCAGGCGCTGCACGACCGTCGTACGAGCGACGCGTTCGGCCCCGGCGACGTGCCGCGCACATCGGTGGAGGAGGCGATCGCCGCCGCGTGCGCGGCCCGGCTCTCCCACGACCCGGGACCGTTGCGCTTCACCGTCCTGATCTCGGGGGCAGCCAGACGCGGCTTCCGCGCGGCGATGGCGGCGTGCCGATCAGCGCCGGCCGGCGGCCCCGACGAGCTGGCGGCGGCGCACGCACTCGTGCGGGACGACGAGATCCTTGCCGCCGCCCCGGTGCTGATCGTGCCATGGCTGCGGCTCGACGGGACGGACGCGTCTCCGAACGCCGGGGGGCCCGACGCCGACCTGATGACGCCCCTCCTGTCGGGGGGCGCGGTGATCCAGAGCCTGTTGCTCGCCCTTTCGGCCCAGGGTCTGGCGGGCGGTTGGGTCGGCTCCCCGCTCTCCTGCCCCGAGCTCGCCCGCAACGCGCTCGGCGTGGACCGGGGATGGCTGCCCCTCGGCGCCGTCGCCGGCGGGCCGACGCCCACCCATCCCGACCCTCGCGCCCGGCACACGATCGATCCCGGCGAGGTCACCGACTGGCGGTGAGGTCGTCCGTCGTGCCTCCGCTCGCCCGGCCGATCGTTGGGTACCCTCTAGCCTCCGAGGCGGACCCCCGACAGCCTCGAGGGGAGACTCATCGGACGTGCCCAACCGACCGAACGACGCCCGCAGGCCGACGAAGGCCGAGCGGAAGGAGCAGGCCCGACTCGAGCGTGAGGCGATCCAGCGGCAGATGGCCGCGAGGAAGCGCAACCGGACGATCGGGCTGTCACTCGTCGTCCTGGCGGCGGTGGGGGCGATCGTGGCCGTCGTCGTGCTTCAGCCTTCCAGCGGCTCCGACGCCGCGCTGCCCGCGCCCGCCGACCTGCTCGACCAGGCCGGCGGCGAAGCCCAGACGGCCGCATGCGACGAGGTCACGACGACCGACTTCTACGACGGGTTCGACCAGACCTCCCCCGACTACGCCGATCAGGCGCACATCGAGGGCGATGAGCGGTTCCCCGAGCTTCCGCCGCTCGACACGTACCCGAGCACGCCGCCGGCCTCGGGGCCGCACGTGGGAGCCTCGACGCTGCCGGCAGGCGTGTACTCGGCGCCGCCCGACCTGGGACCGCTGCTGCACTCGCTCGAACACGGGGGCACCGTGGTCTGGTACGACCCTGACGCGCCGGCGAATGCCCTGCAGCCGATCGTCGACTTCTACGATCAGAACGACCCAGTCGGCCAGGACCGCGTGATCGTGGCGCCGTACGACTACGAAGGGGCCGGCGGGCAGCTGCCCGAGGGCGTGCAGATGGCGCTCGTGGGATGGCGACGCCTCCGCTCGTGCGCCGCGCCGAGCCTGCCGGTGGCGTTCGACTTCACGAGCCAGTACTCCTACCCCACCACCCAAGATCGCGAGTACGCCGGTGAGGCCCCCGAGCGCGGGGCGGCGATGTAGATGACGAACAAGAACAAGAAGCGACGATCACCGCAGGCGACCGCGCCGCCCAAGCCCCGTCCGGCGGCCGCTGGAAACGATGCCAGGCGCGAGCGCAAAGAGCAGGCCCGGCAGGCCCGGGCCGCGCAGCGCAAACGAGCGGAGAGGAGCGCCTTCGTCCGCCGAACCGCCGTGTTCGCGGTCGCGGGGGTCGTCGGCGTCGGAGCGTTCTACTGGTTGACACGCGCGGCCAGCCCGCGTGACATCCCCGCGGCCGCGGTCGCCGCGGCCGAGGCCGCCGGCTGCACCGAGGTGCAGCAGCCCGTGGGCGACGCGCAGGCCGGTCAGCACGTCGCCGATGGGACACCGATCACGTACGCGCAGAAGCCCGCGACGTCGGGCGAGCACTACGGCGGACAGGTGCTGCCGTCCTCCCCCGAGACCTACGACCAGCCGATCGGCAGCGAGCCCGCGGCGGTGCACTTCCTGGAGCACTCGGGCGTGATGCTGTACTTCCGCGCCGAGGGCAACGAGGCGCTCTCACCCGAGGTGGCCGACGCCCTGAAGGGGGTCGCGACCGACCGGTCGATGACCGTCGCAGCGCCCTACGAAGGCCTTCCCGATGGTACGTCGGTGGCGTTGGCCGCCTGGGATCAGCTGCAGACCTGCCCCGGCACGATCACGGCCGAGCAGGCCACGACGATCGCCGACGGCTTCGCCCGGGCATTCGCGTGCACGTCCAACGCACCGGAAGCGAACGCCGCGGACGACTGCTGAGCCGATCCGACGAGCCTGCGTCAGGCGAGTCGACACCGCTGACCGTCGGGGCACACGATCGTGCCGTGCTCGAAGTTGGCGAGCGACCCACCGTTCCCGTCGCCGCGCACCCTGCTCGTGGGGAAGCCGAGCGGCCCGTCGGCTCCGTCGCGATCGAGGTATTCGCTCAGCACGCGACCCCAGAGCGCGTGGGCACCGACGCCGGACTTGGCGAGGATGCGGCCGCCCTCGAACAGCGCACGGGTCCCCGCCCCGATATCGACGATCTGGCCGGTCGGCATGCCGAGTCGGCTCTTGGGGCCCTTGACCGCCTTGTACTCGCGGTAGATCGCTCCTCGAAGCCAGACGGTCACACCCTGCCCGCCGTTGCTGAGGATCGCGCCCTTCTCGAACCGCTGGCGCGAGCCTCCCTCGACGCGCTCGATCCGCGAGGTCGGCAATCCCGGTCGACACATCAGCGCGTCGTAGCGATCGCGGATCGGCCCCACGATGTTCTTGTCCTGGTTGATCCAGATGCGCCCGTCCCAGGCCCCGATCGCCCAGCGGAGCTCCGATCCGGTGATGGACGCCGACCCGTTCGAGCCCCGGACCGTCGCGGTGATGATGCGCCCCCCGTTGCCTCGACGCACCCCAGGGAATCCACGGACCGTGCCGATCGAGCCGGTGTACGGCGCGAGCCGGTCCGTGAGCTCGCCGGCCGAGTACGACTTCTGCCAGTCGGTCCACGGGTTCGCGGCGATGTCCTCCCCCGGATCGCACTCGGCCTTGAGGTAGGGCACGGCGTAGGCGTCGTTCCCGCCGTGCCAGACGTCCTCGACCGCGTCGGAGTGTCCGCCGTCGGAAGCCCCGTAGAACGCCTGGATCACGTTCCCGCCGTTCGTCACGACCTGTCCGCGGGTGTCGTTCACCGCGGCCACCCATCGGTTGCCGTCGGTGCCACCCTCCTTGTTGTAGCCGATGTAGACCTGATCGTTCGTACCGTCCGTGATGTCGCAGTTGCACTGCGTGCCGGGCGCCGAGCGCCTCACCCGCGACGTCGCGAACGTTCGACCGGCGACGGCCTGAGCCCGGAGCGCAGCGGGAGACCACGAGCTCGGCATCTCGCCCAGCCCGTAGAGGTACTCCTCGAGGTCGATCGGCAGCACCAGCCGCTGGTTCCACGATCCTGCGCGCCGGTAGAGCTCGAACTCCAGGTGGCCCCGGTTGTAGGAGGCACCGCCCTCGGCCACCGATGCGCGCGCGCCGCGCCCATACGTGGCGATCAGGTCGAACGACGTGCCGCCCCAGGTCTGGCCGCCGACGAGGGAGCCGTCGTGGTTGCGCACGGCGAACCCGGCCGCCTTCGCGCGTACCGTCCAGGTTCGTCCTTCGGGGATGCGGGCGACCGTGCGGCCTCCCCGGCTGCCGACCGAGAGCTTCACCGGCCCGCCCTTGGCGGCCACGTGGACCACCTTCTCGTCCCACGTGAGCCCGACGCGGATCCTGCCAACCGGATCGGCGATCCGGCCCACGCGCGTGCCTCGGTAGAAGTGCTTGAGGATGCGCTTGTGGGACCACCCCATCTGCGCCAGCCCGTACGCGCCCCACTGCGACATGCCGACGCCGTGCCCGAACCCCGAGCCGAAGAACCGGAACCCGTCGCTGCCCGCGGTGCTCGGGCTCACCGGCGCCGGCGAGCCGGTGAACGGATCGTCGGTCACGCCGGGTGCGGTCGTGCCCTCACCGGCCGCGAGCGCCGACGGCACCGCTCCGCAGAGCAGGGCGGCGGTGAGCGCGCAGACGAGCGCGCGTGCGATGCGGGTCGACCCCCCGGCCGTTTTCACACGGCGAGCATCGGCGCGCCCGCCCGCGCGGTTGAGACGGGTCGCATCACGCGCGTTCACGATGCCGTGGCCTCCGTGCCCGACGGCACCTTCGCGTCGGCCAGGCGTGCCCCGGTCGGCACGACGCTGCCCTCGCCGAGCACGCTCGAAGTGACGATCGCGCCTTCGCCGATCGTCGCGTTCGCCGCGAGCACCGAACCGCTCACCCGGGCGCCGGCACCGATCCGCGCTCCCTCGTGCAGGACGGAGTCGTCGACCTGCGCATCGGCGCCGACCGTCGCGCCCCGGCCCACCGCCACCCAGCGGCCGAGGTGGGCCCGCAGGTCGACGACGGCACCCTCGGCGATCCACGGCGCCGGATATGTCACGTCGTGCACCCTGCCCTCGAACATGTCGAAGTGGGCCTGCAGGTACTTCTCGGGCGTGCCGAGGTCGAGCCAGTAGGCGTCGGCCACGTACCCGTAGACCGGATGGCCGGCGTCGATCACCGCAGGGAAGATGTCCCGCTCGATCGAGACGGTCGCGCCCGGTGTCCAGCCGCGCAGCACGGCAGGGTCGAGGAGGTACGTGCCGGCGTTCACGTCGCCGGGGATCGGATCCTCGGGCTTCTCGCGGAACTCCAGCACCTTCCCCGCAGCATCGGTCGCCACCAGTCCGAAGGCGCGAGCGTCGTCGACGTGGTGCAGAGCGATCGTCACCGCCGCGTCGTTCGAAACGTGGAACGCCCTCATGGCCGTGAGGTCGAGATCGGTGAGGATGTCGCCGTTCAGTGCGAAGAACGGTTCGCTGCCCACGGCCTCGAGCGCGTTCACGATCGCGCCGCCCGTGCCGAGGGCGTGCGTCTCGGTGATCCACATGATGCTCGGGTCGCCGTGGCGAGCCTCGATGAACGGGTGGAACACCTCCTCGAGGTAGGGGGAGGAGAGCACGACCTCGTGCACCCCGTGGCGCGCCACGTGATCGAGCACGTGATCGAGAGAGCGCCGGTCCATCAAAGGCAGCAAGGGTTTCGGCACGGTCTCGGTGAGCGGTCGCATGCGCGTGCCCTCTCCCCCGACCAGGACGACGGCCTTCATCGTGTCGTGAGCCTCCCTCGTTGAGCCTCGAGCTCGGCGCGCAGCCGCAGGACCGCCCACGCCGCCGGCAGGGTCGCTCGCCGCCACCCGGAGGCGCGGTGCTTGCGGTAGTAACGGTAGATGCTGTCGGAGTGCATCCGGAGCATCTCGCTGCTCCGTCCCGTCGAAACCCCGATCTCGTGCACGATCTCGACCTGCGGCGTGTACAGGGCCGACCACCCAGTCTCGCGCAGCCGCGTGGCGATATCGAGCTCCTCGCCGTAGAGCGCGAACGCCTCGTCGAAGAGCCCTACCTGGTCGACGGCCTCGCGCGGGCACAGCATGCAACAGCCGCTGACCCAGTCCACGGCACGCTCCGACAGGCGGTCCCACCCGTCCATGTGGTAGCGGCGAGTGAAGGGATTCCCGGGCCACACCGAGCCCAGGAAAGCGTGTCCGACGGCGTCGACCACGCTCGGGAACGAACGTCCGCTCTCGTAGATCGTGCCGTCCGAGTTGCGCACGAGCGGCCCGACGATGCCGGCGCGCGGATGCGTCCGCGCCACCCCCACGAACTCGGCGAGCGTGCCCTTCCACCATTCGACATCGGGGTTCAGGAGCAGCACGTATGGGGCGACGGTCTCGCGGATGCCCTGGTTCCATGCCGGCGAGAGGAACACGTTCGTGGGGTTCTCGATCAACCTGGCCCACGGATGCGCGGCGGCCGCCGCGGTGTGCGAACCGTCGACCGACGCATTGTCGATCACGAGCACGTCGAGCGTGACGTCCCCGCGGTGCCGCTCGAGCGAAGCGAGGCAGCGATCGAGGAACGCACCGGCGTTGTAGTTCACGATCACGACCGCGAGCTCGGCGGCCTCGGGGGCGACGGTGACCGTCACTGGTGGGGTGTCTGCGCCACGAGCACGATGCCGAGCATGATGAAGAAGACCCCGGCCCATCGCAGCGGCGGGATCTGCTCGTGCAGCAGGAACCGGTCGGCCAACAGGATCAGGGCGTAGGTCAGCGACGCGAAGGGATACGCGAACGAGAGCGACGCACGGGAGAGCACCGCGAGCCAGACGAAGGCCGACAGCCCGAACAGCAGCAGCCCCCCCCACACCGCCCAGGTCGACGCGACATCCTTCAACGAATGTGTGTTCAGCTGCAGCTCGCCGGTGCTGGCTGCGACCTGGTTCATGCCGTGCTTCAGGGTGAGCTGGGCGACGGCCGCGAGGACCACCGACAGCAGGATCAAACCGATCAACATCGTGCGGTCCTTCCTTCCGGCAGGTTGGCCTGCGGTGCGCTCGGCGAGGTGCGCATCATGCGCCTCGCGATCGGTGACGGGGGGATTCGGGTTCACAGATCCTCCACCGTGGCGACGGGTTCGACCTCGAGGCGCTTGGGCACCTGGACGTCGACGGGCACCTGGACCAGGTACCGCTGCGTCTGGATGTGGTACGGACGGCCCTCGAGCGACTCGAGCCCGACCGTGACGAAGTACTTGCCGCCCACCCACTCGGCCGGGGGCACCCGGAAGACCACCCGCTTCTTGCCGTCGACCGGCCCGAGTTCCATGCCCATCGCGCTCGTGCGCCCTTCGACGACCGGGTGGTTCGTGGCAGCCGAGACCACGGCGAAGGAGACGTCGAGATCGGGCACCGGGGTGTTCGATTCCACGTCGACGGCGATCCTGAACTCGGCTCCCGGCCACACGGTGCCGTTGCCGTCGCCGCCTGAGTCGAAGCTCACCGCCTTCACCTCGACCTCGCGGCTTCCCTCCTCCGCCACGAAGTGCGGGTCACGGCTCAGCAGCCGATGGCGCAGCTCTCGCACGACGTCGGCCGGCTCGCCGCTCATGTGCAGCACGCCGTGGTCGAGCATCACGGCGCGGTCGCAGACGTCGACGACCGTGTCGAGCGCGTGGGTGACGAGCACGATCGTGCGGCCGTCGCGCTGGAATCCGCGCACCCGGTCGATGCACCGTTGCTGGAACGCCTCGTCACCGACCGCGAGCACCTCGTCGATCAGCAGGATCTCGGGGTCGACGTGCACGGCGACCGCGAACCCCAGCCGGACGAGCATGCCCGAGGAGTAGAACTTCACCTGGTTGTCCATGAAGTCCTCGAGCTCGGCGAACGCCACGATGTCGTCGTAGACCCGCTCGGTGTCGCGCCGGGTGAGTCCGAGGAACGACGCGTTCAGGTAGACGTTCTCGCGGCCCGTGAGCTCGGGGTGGAACCCGGCGCCGAGCTCGAGCAGCGCGGCCATGCGCCCTCGGGAGCGGATCGTGCCCTCGCTCGGCCGCAGGATGCCGGCGACGCACTTCAGCAGCGTTGTCTTGCCCGAGCCGTTGTGCCCGATCAGGCCGATCGAGGAGCCTTCCTCGATCGAGACGGAGATGTCGCGCAACGCCCAGAAGTCCTCGGCCTTCGAGCGGGTGACGAGCAGGCGCTGCTTCACGCTGCTCGGCCGCTCCCGGTAGAGCCGGAAGCGCTTCGAGACGCCCTCGACCTCGACCGCGCTCGTCACAGCTCCTCCGCGAAGTCGCCCGACCGGCGGAAGAACGTCCGCCACGCCAGCAGGAGGAACGCCGTCGCCAGCGCGAGCACGATCGCGAGGAGTCCGGCCTGCCACGCGACCGTGACGTCGGGCAGCACCTGCATGCCGCCCTGTTCGGGGTCGCCGTAGAGGGCCCGCTGGAACCCGAGCACGATCGGGGTGAGCGGGTTCGCGAGGTAGAGGCCCCACAGGCTCACGCCGGCCACGGATCGGCCGGCGACAGCTTCCTGCACCAGCGCGGCCTGATAGACGATCGGTGTCATCCAGAACCAGACCAGCAGGCCGAGGTTCAGCAGGTGCCCGACGTCGCGGTAGCGCACGTTCAGCGCGGCGGTCCACAACGTGATCGCGGTCGTGAAGACCGTGAGGGTGACGAATGCCAAGGGGTAGAGCACGATCGCCTCGGGGCCGATGCCGTGGCCGCTCGCGACGATGAACACCAGCAGCACCGCCGTCTGCAGCACGAAGTCGAAGAGCGCGACGCCGACCGATGCGAGCGGCAGGATCTCCCGCGGGAAGGCCACCTTCTTCACGAGGTTCGCGTTGTCGATCACCGCGCTCGAACCCGACAGGAGCGACGCGGAGAACAGGTTCCACGCGAGCAGCCCCGACAGGAGGAACACCGGGAAGTCGGGCACGCGGTTGTCGAGCACGACCGCGACGAACGAGAAGACGGCGAGGAAGACGATCGGGTTCAGCACCGACCAGACCGCGCCCAGGAACGAGGCCGTGTACTTGACCTTCAGCTCCTTGCGCACGAGGTTCGCGATGATCTCGCGATACGCCCAGAGTTCGCGCAGGCGCGGCAGGAGGCGCAGGTGCGGCGCCTCGGACGTGCGCTCGATGACGGTCGTCGTGGCGATGGCGATGTACTCCGGTCGAGTGGGATCGTGGGGCGCGAACCCGCAGGTCAGCGCGGCGACGAGTCTAGCAACGGGCGGTGGCCCGGCCGCGGTCCGAGGCTATGGCGATCCTTCGACGTTCCGTCGGTGCGCGGGCACCTCTGGCCCGGGCTGGAAGCTCCCGAGCGCCCTCGCGTACTCCATGCCGTAGCCCTCGGCGACCATCTCCTCGGTGATGCCCGCGTCGACGAGCGCCTTTCCCCAGATCGCCATCGCCTTCCGGGCCGGATCACGAACCAGCGCGAGAGTGTCCGTGATCGCCCGTTCGTATCCGCGGGCGGTCGCCTCGGTCTCGCGCAGGTGTGCGACGTGAGCCGCCGCGGCCGCGCCGACCTGCCCGCGCAGGCCCGGATCGTCGCGCAGGCGGACCAAGACGCGCATCAGCTCGGCGGGGTCGGTCGGACCGGGCGCCACACGGAGCACGGCGTCGTCCGGCACGTCCAAGTAGGTGCCGGTCGCGCTCACGACCGCGGGCTTGCCCGCCTGCATCGCCCTGCTGAGCGATCCGCTCACCTCGCCGCGGTGCGGGAAGCGCAGATCGACGACCGCATCGGCCGCGGCGAGCCAGGCCAGGAAGTCGGCGTCGGAGACGTCAGCATGCACGCTGACCCTGCGACCGGCCCGCGCCGCCTCGACGACCGGTTCGACGGCGTACCCCTCGATGCGACGGCCCACGATCGCGACGTGCGTGCCCTCTCCCAGGCCCGCCACCGCCTGCGCGAGGGCGTCGAACCGCTTCGCCTCGTTCATATCGCCGGGAGCCACGACGAGGAACGACGGATCGCCGAGACCCGCTCGCAGCTCGCCCGCCCTCGGTGCGAGCTGATCGAACGCGTCCGGGGCCTCGATCGCCGGATGCGGGACGACGAAGACCGGCGTGCGGCACCCGAACCCCTCCAGGTACCGGCGGCCGAACTCGGAATGGACGATCACGCCTCGCGCGCGTCGGACGACGTGTGCGCACCACGGCTCGCGCAGGGGGTCGTTGCGGAGCACGTCGGGGTCGGTGAGCTCGCGGCGCAGACGCGCCGCCTCCCGAGCGGCCATGTATCCGAGGGGCTCGCCGGCCGCTTTCAGTCCCCGCACGAAGTCGTCGAGCGCCAGGTCGTGAAGGACCACCAACGCGCTCGTGAGGTACGCGGCGCGGTAGATCTCGAGGTGGAACTCCACATTGTTCCCGAGCTGGAAGACGCCGAGGTGGTAGCCCGGGAACCGCCCGGCGTCCTGGGTGTCAACGGGCCAGACGACGTCCATGCGCATGCGGTCGGCGAAGCCGATGCGGTCGAGGCCATCGAGCACCGCCCGGTCGTAGGTGGCGATGCCGGTGGGGGCGGGTGGCAGCGGGCCCGCGAAGATCACGTCGCCCCGGGACCCGGGGCCGCGCCCGTGCTGCACCTCGACGGCCGCCGGGGAAGGGCGCAGGCGTCGGCCGACCGTGCGCATCGTCCGCATCAATCGAGCAGACGGGCGACGATGTCCGGCCAGCGCGGCACCTCGCTGCGCACGAGGGCATGGCCCGCTGCGCCCATGCGCTGCGCACCGGCACGGTCCTGCCAGAGCAGATCGAACGCATCGGCGATGGCCTTGGCGTCGGGCGGACGGACGAGCCCGGTCTCGTCATCGCGGACGAACTCGAGCGGACCACCGCTGTCGGTGAGGGTGACCACCGGGCGCGAGGCCGCGAACGCCTCGATCGTGACATAGCCGTAGTCTTCGTCGAACGGCCCGAAGTACACGCCGAGCGCCTCCCTGTAGAGCTGCTGCAGCCGCTCGTCGCTCACGCCGATCTCGAACGTGACGCGGTTCCCCACGCCGAGCCGCTCGACCTGCTCACGCAGCTGTGGCTCGTCGGGGCCGCGGCCGACGAGCACGAGCCGCACGTCGGTCGAGACGTGCTTCAACGCGTCGATCGCGAGCGACTGACGCTTGAGGCTCTCCATGCGGCTCGGGAAGAGCAGGAAGTCGCCCAGCGGACCGCTCGGCGTGTCGAGGAGCTCCTCGGCCACGTGGCTGGGGTGGTAGAGGGGCTCAGCCGGGATGCGGAGCGTGCTCCAGAGACGGTCGCGCACGTTCTTCGCGTTCGTGAACACCCGTTTGGCCTCGCCCAGGGAGACCCGGTCGGCTTCCCAGACCATGTCGCGGACCTTCGCGCCGTCGTCCTGGCGTTTCAGGTCGGCGTAGTCGGGGTGGTCCCACAGCTCGTACGCGGTGCGGTGCTGATGGATCAACCACACGATCTTGCGCTCGTGCTGGGCGAGGTAGGCGGGGAACTTCAGTCCGATCACCGCGTCGACCTTCAGGCCGTTGCTCTCAGAGATGTCGAAGCTGCGCCAGACCGCCATCTGGTGGGCGAGCTGGCTCGGCGGGTACCACTTGCCGGCGATCTGCACGAGGTCGGCCTCGTGGCCCGCGTCGCGCAGGGCCCTGACCAGGGCCTCGGTGTGCGTCTCCGCGCCTCCGCGCACGAACGCGGTCTGGGGGTGCAGGACCGCGACCCTCACTCGGCGAGATCTCCTCGCGGGGCGGCGTCCCCTCGCTCGGCCTTGAGTCGGTCGACCTCCGTCTCGAGCACCATGACCTTCTCGGCGAGGCTGGTCGTGAGCTCGGCGTGGTCGGCGAGCAGACGGTCGTAGCGCCAGGTCGCCGGGCGCATCACGCGCCAGAGGCGGCGCTTGAGCTGTCGGCGCCATTTCGAGGGCGACGCGAGGTTCCCCTCCCCCATCGGGATCAGGACGGCCTCGTCGGTGCGCATCTGGGCGGCGAAGTCGTGCAGGCGGTCACGGATCTCCGGGGTCTCCATGCGCGCACGGGCCGCTGTCTCGCGGGCCCAGTACATCTCGCGCGAGAGGTCGCGGAAGGCCTCGCTCTCACCGTCGTCGGAAGGTGAGGACGCGGCGGCATCGGTGTCCGGCGTCATCGGCGCCGAGCGTAGCACCGGCATGTGGCGGAACCGTGGTGCATCGCGGTGGTCACCAGACGTCGCCCGGGCGCCAGTCGCAGCTGATCGGCGCGTCGAGGTCGAGATCCGACGGGGTCGTCGGCGTGCGCCGAACCATGACCAGGCCGTCTTCCTCCGGCGTCCCGATCATGCCGCGATCCGTTCGCACGGTGGTTCGACCTCGCCACACCTCCCACCCGAGCCGCTCGTAGAACCTCGTCAGGCCCGTGTCGAGCGCCCCGAGCTCGTAGCGCTCGTCGAGGACCCTCGCGACGGCGCCCATCACGTCGGTCGCGTAGCCGTTCCCCTGCTGCTCGGGCCAGGTCGCGACCGCCTCCACGTAGCCGGTGCGCATCGCGTGCTCGCCGCTCTCGAGGATGCGCTCGACGACCGACGCGTGCGACGCGATCGCCCCGCCGACCTCGAGGAGGACGTGCGTACCGCCCAGAGCGCTCCCCCAGTCGGTGTCGGAGAACTCGTCTTCTTTCCCGGCCCAGGCCGCGTCGAACAGCGCCCGCAACTCGCCGCCGAGCTGCCCGAGATCCGACGTGGGCAGGAGCCGGATCGAACGCTCGGTCATCGGCGCTCCGTCCGGCCACGCCGCGCACCCATGCCGGGAACGCTACGAGGCGGCGAGTGCGTCGGCCACGAAGTCCTTGAGGCCCTCATCCAACGGAGGCATCGGATCGATGCCGAGGTGGGTCGTGAACACGCTCGTGAGCGCCGAGTACACCGGACGGGGCGCCGGCAGGCCGAGGTCGGCGGCATGCTGCGGCTCGACCGAGCCGGCGGAGCCGATCAGTCCGTGAACGCGGGTCAGCACCTCGTACCACGAGGCCGGCTGAGGGCCCCCGAGGTGATAGAGGCCGAACCGCCCGGAGAGCACCAGCGGCAGGATGCGGTCCGCGAGATGCCCCACGAAGGTCGGTGAGCCCCAGCGGTCAGCGAGGCCGCCCACCGGTTCCCCCGCCGCGAGGCGGCGCACCGTGCGGGAGAGGTAGTCGTTGCCTCCGCCGTAGACGTAGCCGACCCGCACCACGAACGACTCGGGGGCGACCTCACGCACGAACCGCTCGCCCGCGAGCTTCGCACGTCCGTACACCGACAAGGGGGCGGGCTCATCCGTCTCGTCGTAGGGGACGCCCTTCTCTCCATCGAACACGTAGTCGGTGGAAACGTGCAGCAGCACCGCGCCGCTCGCGCGCGCCGCGAGGGCGAGATGCTGCGGCCCGAGGGCGTTGTCCCGGAAGGCACGGGGCTGATCGGTCTCGTTCTCGTCCACGCGGGTGAACGCTGCAAGGTTCAGGATCGCGTCGGCGCGCAGCGGCTCCACCACCTGGCGCACCGCGTCGTGGTCGCCGACGTCGAGGGCGTCGCGATCGAAGGCGAACACCTCGTGGTGGCCAGGCATGCGCGCCAGGACGGCGCGTCCCAGGTCGCCGCCAGCGCCGGTGACCACGATCCTCATGCCCGTCCTCCCGCGACGCGAGGGGCGGTTACGACCGGGACCACGTGCGCCGCTTCGAGACCGTCGAGGTGGCCGCGGTACCAGGAGACGGTGTGGGCCAACGCCTCATCGAACCCCCACTCGGGACGCCAACCAAGCGCGGCGAGACGGTCCGAGCGCACGCCGTACCGGAAGTCGTGTCCGGGCCTGTCCACGACGAACTCGATCAGGTCCATCGGCGCCTCGGCGAGCTCGCAGACGCGGCGCGCGAGCTCGAGATTCGCCAGCTCGTGACCCTCACCGACGTTGTACACGACTCCAGGCTCGCCCCGGTCGAGGGCCGTCAACGCGCCCCGCACCCAGTCCTCGACGTAGAGGAACTCGCGTCGTTGGTGGCCCCGGCCGTAGACCGGCACTGGCAGGCCCCGCAGCGCATTCACGGCGAACGTCGGCACGACGCGCTCGATCTGTCGGGGGCCGAAGGCGTTCGTGCCCCGGACCACGATGACGGGCAGGTCGTAGGTCGAGACGTACGCGGCGCACAGCAGATCAGCGGCGGCCTTGCTGGCCGCGTATGGGCTGCGCGGGCGGACGGGGGCGTCCTCGTCGAACAGGCCCCCCGCGGCGTCCCCCGGCCCGTACACCTCGTCGGTGGAGATCATCAGCACGCGGGTCCCGTGCCGTCGCGCCGCCTCGAGCACGGCCTCGGTGCCGAGCACGTTCGTCGTCAGGAATGCCGCGGGCTCGTCGATGCTGCGGTCGACGTGCGTCTCGGCGGCCGCGTGCACGACCGCGTCGGCCTCGTCGACGAGGCGGTCGACCGCTGCAGCGTCGCACACGTCGCCCTGCACGAACCGCAGCCGCGGGTCGCCGTCGTGATGCACGACGTTCGAGAGGCTGCCGCCGGCCGAGAGGCGGTCGAGCACGGTGACGCGATCGCCGCGCTCGAGCAGCGCGTCGACGAGGTGGGAACCGATGAATCCGGCGCCCCCGGTGACGAGCACGTGGGAGTCGGCCATGCGACGCTCCTTGGGCTGGACCACACGGGTCGAGGGAACGCGCCGAGTCTACCCGTGCGCGACCTCGTGGGCGGCGTGCAACGCCTCTGCGGTGCCGCGGGCCGTCGCCTCCCAGGTGAAGCGCGTGGCCCGGGTCAGGCCCGCGGCCGAGAGCATCGCCCGCAGGTCCGGGTCGTCGAAGAGCTGGGCGATGCCGGCCGCGATCGCCCGCTCGTCGCGGGGGTCCACGGCGACCGCGGCGTCGCCGGTCACCTCCGGCAGCGACGATACATCGGACGTGAGCACCGGCAGCCCGGCCGCGAAACCTTCCAGCACCGGGAAGCCGAACCCCTCGTACAACGACGGGTAGGTGAGCATCGTCGCGCCGCTCATCAGCGCGACCTTCTCGCGGTCGCTCACGTAGCCGGTGCGCACGAAGCGAGCACGGGCGCTGTTCGGGAGGCGCGCGATCACGGCATCGAGCCGGTCGGCCGCCTTCGGGTCCCATCGGACGGGCCCGCCGGCGATCACGAGCCGCGTCCCGGCGTCCGTGGTCGCGAAGGCCCGCACGAGCGCGTCAAGGTTCTTCCGGGGTTCGATGCCGCCCACGAACAGCGCGTAGGGCTGGTCGATGCCGTACTTGCGCCGCACCGCGTCGACGGCCTCGGGAGGCGCCGGCGCGAACGCCGCCATGTCGACGCCGAGCGGCGTCACGTGCACGCGGGCCTCGTCGACGCGATGGGCATCGAGCAGGTCACGCTTCGTCGAGCGTGAGGGCACGAGCACCCCAGCAGCGCGCTGCAGCCAGGCATCGAACCTCCGCCTCCACCGGCCGTCCATGTGGGGAGCCGTGTCGGGCAGCCGTTCGTAGGCGAGGTCGTGCACCACCATCACCACCCCCGGGCTCTTCGTGGCCGGAGGCAGGAAGTTCGTCGCGAGCAGCACGTCGAACCCGACGGACCACTCGATGCGAGGCACGCCCAACCGCGATGACATCGGCCCGAAGACTCGGGCGGGGAACCGCGATGCCTTCTCGGCGAGGTTCGGGGCGTGCACGCCCGAGAAGAACGACCGTGGGCGGAGCAGTCCCTTCGCGTGCAGGTACCACGCGATGTAGTCGCTGGTGGGGTCGGCATGCGGCAGGTGACGGATCAGCTGCTGCGTGTACTGACCCACGCCCGTGCGGCGTGGGTCGAGCGCCGGCCGGGCGTCGATCACCGCTCGCATGAAACCCGAACCCTACCCGGCCGTGACCGCCGGCGCTGTGGGCTCAGCGGGGACCGCGCCCCGCGAGCCACCCGGCGAGCGCCGAGACAGCCCAGACGAACACGAGCCCGACGACGAGCGGGATCACCAAGTTCGGATCCTTCCCCCGTTCCGAGAGCTCGCCGGCGAGCCTCGCCACCACCCATCCCCAGAACCACAGCCCGAGGGCGCCCACGACGATCGCGCCGTACGCGGTGGCGCGGCCCGGTGCCCGCGCGCCAGCGACGGCTGACTCGTCGAGCGAGCGGAAGCCGAGGACCATCGCGGCGGGCGAGCTGCACCCCATGGTGAACGGGCCGAAGCAGGCGAGTACGAACGCCGAGAGAGCCTTGCGGCGACCCGGCACGACGCTGGGGAGCTGCTCCATCGCGATGATGCTGGGCGGGGCGGAACCCCCGGGAACCATCGAAGGACCTACTCGGCGCCGCACCGTCAGTCGACCTCGACGCGGCTCTGATCCCCCACGATCAAGCGATGGGTTCCGCGTCCGCCGGAGTGCCGCACCTCGACCCGGCGACCGAGGATCGAGCCGGTGAGCCCGTGGACGTCGGCGATCGTGCACTCCTCCATCACGATCGAGTCGGCGACCTCGCTGGACTCGACGCGGCAGCCGGGGCCGATCGAGACGTCGGGGCCGATCGTGGACCCCACGATCGTCGAACCCTCGCCGATCACGAGCGGCCCCCGCAGGGTGCTGCCCGCCACCGAGGCGCCGGGTCGAACGACGACCGGTCCATCGACCGTCGTCGCGCCGTCGACGGCGCCCTCGGTCGCGGGTTCGATCGTCGAGAGCATCATCCGGTTGGCCTCGAGCAGGTCCTCGGGGCGCCCGGTGTCCTTCCAGTAGCCGCTCACCATCTCGGCGCGCACCTCGCGGCCCTCGTCCAGCAGCCACTGGATCGCTTCGGTGATCTCGTACTCACCGCGCCCCGAGGGCGCGAGGGTGTGGCACGCGTCGAGGATCGAGCCGCGGAAGAGGTAGACGCCGACGAGCGCGAGGTCGCTCAGCGGTTCGACCGGCTTCTCGACGAGCCGCACGACCTGGTCGCCGACGAGCACTGCCACGCCGAAGTGCTCGGGCTCGGGCACCTTCGCGAGCAGGATGTGGGCATCGGCGTCGCTGCGTTCGAACTCCTGCACGAATCGCGCCACGCCGCCGAGCAGCACGTTGTCGCCCAGGTAGAGCAAGAACGGATCCCGCTGCAGGAACGCCTCGGCCGTCATCACCGCGTGCGCGATGCCGAGTGGCGCTTCCTGCGGGATGAAGGTCACGTCGAGGGACCAGCGGGACCCGTCGCCGACGGCGGCACGCACCTCGTCGCCGGTCGCGCCGATCACGATGCCGACCTCGGTGATGCCGGCGTCGGCGATCGCCTCGAGCGCCTGGAAGAGGATCGGGGTGCCGGCGACCGGGATCAGCTGCTTGGCGTTCGTCGAGGTGATCGGACGCAGGCGCGAGCCCTCGCCTCCCGAGAGCACCAGCGCGCGCATCAGACGTCGGGCGAGGGGCACTCGGGCGGCGCGCCGCCATCGCCGCCGACGGCTGCCGGTCCGTACGACGCGTCGACGAAGACGACGACGTCGTCGGGCAGACCCTTCACCTGTTTCAGTTGGAGCCCGGGGAAGTACTTCTGCACGACCTGCCCCTCGACGTCGGCGCCGGGCGCGTGAGCGATCACGCTTCCCGCGACCTTCTCGGAGGAGGCGATGTACGTGGTCGTGCCGGGCGAGATGTCGAACCCGGCCTGCGAGAGCACGTCCTGCACCTCGGCGGCCTTCCCCTCCGACGCGTGGTCGACCACGAGGACGGGGATCGTCGCCTCCGATTGGGTGTAGACGGCCGTGCCTGTCGATCCGAGCTGCTTGCCGTCGCCGACGGCCGTGAACATCTGCCTGGCTGCCGGGTCCAGGCGGATGACGGCGAGCCCGTCCACCGTCGTCGGGATGCCCGGCACCGTTCGGAACTCTGCCGCCCCCGATGAGATGCCCTCGAGCTGCCCGACGAGGTACGCGAGATCGGCGATCTTGAGACCGTCGTCGCGTTCGAGGTTGCGCAGGATCGGCTTGATCTGGAACGGCAGTTGTGCGAGCTGATCGGGCTTCAGGAGCTCGTTGATGACCGCTCGCAGGAACTGCTGCTGCCTCGCGATCCGGAAGAAGTCCGGTGCGGCGGCATCACACTTGAGGTGGCGGGTTCGCACGTACGCGAGCGCCTGGTCGGCCGGCAACGTGCTGCAACCGGGCTTGACCAGCAATCCCGTGTACGGATCGGCGATGAAACCGGGCTCCTCGTAGTAGACGGTGCCACCTCCCGGGGCCGCGACCGAGCCAGGCGTGTTCACGTTCTCGCCGGAGATGCACATGTCCACCCCGCCGAGCGTTTCGACGAGTCCCTGGAAGCCCGCGAGATCGACGTACAAGGCGTGGTCGATCGGCAGGCCCGTGAGCTTCTGGACGGTCTTCGCCATCAGGAGCGGACCGCCGCCATCGAGCCCGCCCTCGAACGCCGCGTTGATCTTGTCCCAGCCGTGACCGGGGATCTGCACCCACAGATCTCGAGGGAACGACAGGATGATCGCCTTCTCGAGGTTCGGGTCGGTGTGAACGAGCATGATCGTGTCGGCGCGGTTCTCGCCCCCGATCTCCTCATCGGTCCCGAACTGGTCGCGCTCCTCGGGCGTGAGACCGGCTCTGGAGTCGCTGCCCAGCAGGAGGTAGTTGCAGACGTCGCGTGCGCACGGGTCGTCGGAGGTCGACCCTTCCGCGCTCGGGGGGATCCACTCACCGCGCGGATTCGTTCCCTCTGCACCCGCCTGCCTGTAGGCGACGAAGCCGTAGGCGCTGCCGATGCCGATCAGGAGCGACAGCGTCGCGGTGATCGCGACGGCGATGCGGGCGACGCGGCCGTGACCGGCCGCGGGACCGTCGCCGGAGGGCACCTCGGACATGCCGCCAAGCGTACCCGGGTGATCCGAGGACCCGCTGGGACACCGCGTGGCGATCATGTGGCGGAACCGTGGCAGGGCAGGCGTTCCGCCGTCGGACGACCGGCCGGCTCGGTCGGGGCGGCGAGAGGGTTCACGGATGGGATAATCCCGCCACCGACAGGAGGCGAGATGGACGACGCGATGACGGTGATGCTCGTAGGACTCGAGACGACGATGGCCGACGAGCTCGCCGACGACGAGCGGTTCGACGTACGGTCCGCCGACAGCGTCGATCAGATCGACACCGGGGAGCCCGTCGACGCGGTGGTCGTCGCGATGGACGGGCCGGGACCGTTGGAGCTGCTCGGCTCCCTGCGCGGCAAGGCACCCGAGGCCGCGATCGTGGTCGTCACCGAGGCCGGCCGTGAGGCCGACGGCGCGGTCGCGATGCACGCGGGTGCCGAGGACCACCTCGTCGTCGGCTCGATCCCGCACGGGCTCCTGCCCAGGGCCGTGCACTACGCGGTGTCGATCCGCCGGCTCCGACGCGAGCTCGCGACGACCGACGAGGCGACCGGCCTGCCGAACCTGCGCGGCTTCGTGCCGATCGCCGAGCATCACCTGCACATGGCCGATCGCAGCCAGAACCCCGTCGTCTTCCTGTTCGTACGCCTCGAGGGCGAGATCACCGACGAGGATGCGCGGCAGGCGGCCGAGGTGCTGCTCGAGGCCGTTCGCGACGCCGACCTGCCCGCCCGCATCACCGACGACACGTTCACCGTGTTGTTGACCGGCAACGCCCTGGGCGCCGAGACCCTCGTGCTCTCTCGGCTGGTGGAGGCGATCGCCGTGCACAACGCCGCGCAGGATCCTCCCCACCCACTCTCGCTCTCGGTCGGCAGCGCCCTCTACGACCCGGCATCGCCGAACACGCTGTCCGAGATCCTCGAGACCGCGGGTCGCAGGCTGCACGATCGCTCGGAGGGCTGATCCATCCGCTCCGCCGCGAGCTGCGAATACCTCCCGGACCTGGCCCGCTCCGAGGAAGGTGCCGTTGTCGCAGGGGACGCTGATGCTGGATCGGAGCGCGCCGATGGGCACGGTTGACCTGTCCGAGGCGCGCGACCGTGAGCTGATGGCTCGCCTCCATCGCCGCGATGAGGAGGCGTTCCGCGGTCTGTTCCATCGATACGCGCCGACGGCCAAGGCGCTCGCGCAGAGGGTCGTGCGGCAATCGCATCTGGCGGAGGAGATCGTGCAGGAGGCGTTCATGGCGGTCTGGAGGGATCCGGGCGCCTACGACGGCGATCGGGGCTCGGTGAAGAGCTGGCTCATGGGCATGGTGCACCACCGTGCCGTCGATCTCGTGCGCCGAGAGGAGGCGCACCGACGGCGCGCCGAGGCGGCCATCCCGCAGGCGCTCGAGGAGCAGGCCGATCACGCCGACGACGTCGTCCGACAGCTCGGGCGGCCAGAGGAGCGTCGAATCGTGCGGGCCGCCCTCACCGACCTGCCCGCCGAACAGCGGGACGTGCTCGAGATGATGTACTTCGCCGGCCTGTCCCAATCGCAGATCGCCGAGAAGACCGGCAGCCCGCTCGGCACCGTGAAGTCCCGGACGCTGCTCGGCATGCGCCGGATGCGCGAGGTGCTCGCGGAGGTGGAGCGATGACGCGCGACCATACCGTGATCGAGGAGCTCTTGGCGGTCGACGCGCTCGGCGGGCTCGATGGCGGCGACCGAGGCCTGCTCGAGCTTGAGCGTGCGTCGCACGGAACGGGTTGCCCCGACTGCACCGCCCTCGAGGCTGGATTCGCGGAGATCGCGGGCCGTCTGGCGTTCGCGCTCGACCCCGAGCCGGTCGATGACGCCATAGCCGATCGCATCCTGGGCGGGGGCGGCGCATCGGCGACGACCGAGACGATCGTCGAGATCCCCGATGAGCTCGAGGAGCACAGGGCGCGACGCCCGCGTGTCTGGCAGGCGTTGGTCGCGGCGGCGGCCGTCGTCGCGATCGCGCTCGTGGCTGTCGGCGCGATCGTGCCGTCGACCACGAGCGTGCGGGCGACGACGTCCCAGCGACTCGTCGCCTTCACCGGCGACACCGAGGGCAGCCTCGCGATGGCGTTCACGCCCGGCGAGCCCGGAGCGGTGTTCTGGGGCAGTGACCTCCCCGAGCCCGGCGCGGATCGCGTCTACGAGATCTGGATGATCGAGGGCGACGAGGCCGTGTCGGGGGGATGCGTCTCACCGACCGACGGAGTGGTCGCCGTGCGGGTCGAGGCGAGCGTCGGCACGACCGACACGATGGCCGTGACGACCGAGCCGTCGGACTGCCCCTCGACGCCCTCGGGCGATCCCGTCCTCGTCGCGGACCTGACCACCGTGGTCTGACCGCGGCTCCGGAGGGAATGCCTCCCCGGTGGGCGGGCACCCTGCGTCCTCGAGGGCTTACCCGAACCTTAACCCTGGCTTGCACCGGGCCTTGAGGGCGCCTCCATAGCGTGGTCCTCGGCGGGAACGAGCCCGCCGCGACCCGGATGAGGTCCTCGATGAGCTCCGGCTCGGACGACGGTACCGGCTCGAACGGGCCCGACGACGATCGCTGATCCGGGAACCCAACGAAAGGGGACGCGCGATGAACAAGCGATCCGCACTGTTGGTGGCTGCAGGACTGGTGCTCACCCTGATCGTGGGCGGACTTGCCGTCGCGGTCGGGCTGACGGGACCGAGCGTGAGCAGCGCGGTTCCTCGGGTCGACCGGCGGGCAGAGTCGGAGCCGGTCGTCCGAACCGTGCGGCGCACCGTGACGGTCCACAAGAAGGCCGAGGCCAAGGCGGGCGAGGTCGTGCAGATCGCCGCACCGGCGATGACGACCACGCCCTCGAACGACTCGACCGAGTCGTCGGAGGACGACGAGTCCTACGAGGACGGGTCCGAGGGCGCCGAGCCTGAGGACGAGGGCCACGGGGACGAGGACCACGCCGAAGACCACGGTGAGGACCACGGTGACGACGACTGACGCCCCCCGCCGGAAGGCTCGCTGGAGCCGCAGCCGTCTGCGCACCATCGCCTGGACGACCGGGATCGCCACCTTCCTCGCCGGGGTCGGTGCGCTCGGTGCAGCCCCCATGCCCGAGCAGGCCCAGCTGTCGAGGGGCCGGTGGGCCCCTCGACAGCGGGTGATCGTTCGGCGCATCACCAGACGGGTCGTGGTAGTGGAGCCGGCGACCAGCGCGCCGATCACCTACGTGCAGGTGAGCTCGTCGGGCACGGTAGGAGTCCCCGCTCCCGCCCCTGCGCCTCCTCCATCGACGGGAGGCTCGTGATGGTCACCGGGAGCACCCGACGGATCGACACGCCGGCGATGGGAACCACCCTCAGCATGTACGGCCCACCCGAGGCCTTCGACGAGGGCTGGGAGGCCGTGGTAGCCACCTTCCGTCGCGAGGAACGGCGGTGCAGTCGGTTCCGCCCCGACAGCGAGCTGTCGCGTCTGAACCGTCGCGCGGGTTCGTGGACGCGCCTCTCGGACGGCCTCGGGTCGCTGCTCCGCTACTCGCTCGATCGAGCCGCATCGACCGAGGGAGCGTTCGACCCCACCGTGCTTCGTGCCGTCGAATCCGCCGGCTACGATCGGGATCTCGACGAGGTGATCCGCGCGGCGAGGGGCGTGCTGGGACCCCCGGTCCCCTGCGGGCGATGGGCAGAGATCGAGCTGGGAGACGGGGAGGTCCGCCTCCCTCCCGGCGTCGGGCTGGACCTCGGTGGCGTCGCCAAAGGCTGGAGCGTCGACCTCGCGGTCGACGCGGCGATCTCGGCTGGGATCCCGTGGGTACTCGTCGCAGCCGGAGGTGACCTGCGCGTGAGCGAGCACGCGCCGCTGCTGCCGATCGACGTCGACGACCCTGAGGTGGCCGGCGGATCGATCCTGACGCTGCTGGTCGACCGTGGCGCGCTCGCCACTTCGAGCACGGCGAAGCGCTCGTGGGGCACCGGTCTGCACCACGTGATCGACCCGCGAACGGGAGCGCCCGCGATCACCGACGCGATCCAAGTCACCGTCTGGGGTCCCACGTGCGCCGACGCCGAGGTCGCGGCCACCGTCGCGCTGTTGCGGGGAACGCGATCGGTCCACGATGCGCCGAGCGTGGTCGTCGGGGTCGACGGCACCGTCCGCCACTCGATCCGGGGCGATCGTGGCCCCCGTCTGGAGGCGGCATGAGCACGTGGATCCTGTTGCGGGCTGCCGGCATCGGCAGCTACCTGATGCTGTTCCTCTCCGTCGCCTGGGGGCTCATCGCGACCACGTCGGTGGTGACGAAGCGCATCTCGAAGCCGTCGGCGAACCTGTTCCACGCGTTCGTGGCTTCGACGGGCCTCGCGCTGCTCGGGGTTCACCTCGGCCTGCTGCTGATCGATGAGTTCATGCCGTTCTCGTTCAGCGCGCTCACGGTTCCCATGGCGTCGGACTATCGCCCCGTCGCGATCTCGGCCGGTGTGATCGCCATGTACGCGATCGTGGTCGTGGTCGTGTCCTCATGGCTCCGCAGGCCGCTCGGCACGACGTGGTGGCGGCGGCTCCACGTGCTCGCGGTGCCCGCGTTCACGCTCGCGCTCCTGCACGGCGTCTTCGCCGGCACCGACACCGAGCGCCCGTGGATGTTCGCGATCTACGCGATCACCGGGCTGATGGTCGTCTTCCTCACGATCGTGCGAGCGCTGACGTACGGCTACCGCTCGCCGCGGCCGGCTCCGCCCGTCAGAAGCCGACCCAGGGAACCGGTGACACCGGCGTGATGGTGTCGTCGAGCTCCCAGGTGAGCCGTTCGTCGAGGCCGACGACACCGGGTACAGCGCGCACGGCTCCCCAGATCGTCGGGACGAGCGACCTGCGCTCGATGCGTCCTTCGAGATGCACGACGCCGTCCTCGACGAGCACCAGCACCTGATCGGCGGCGATCGCGAGATCGTCGGCGAGCACCCGGCAGACCTCGGTCTTGATGTCGTCGTCGTCGCGCAGGAACTCCGCCAGCAGGTCCATGCGAGAGACGATGCCGACGATTCTTCCTTCGAGATCGATCACCGGTAGTCTCTTCACGTCACGTTCGTGCATCATCCGCGCGGCTTCGGCCACCGACGCCTGCGGGCCGATCGTCACCGGCGGGGCGGTCATCAGATCGCGGGCCACCAACGCCTCGGCCTTCTTCCGCTCGTCACGACGAGTGTGCCCCTCGAAGAAGTGCGGCTCGAGCACGGATGGGTCCTCACGCAGGATCATGTCGGCTTCGGAGACCACGCCCACGATCAAGCCGTCGGCGTCGGTCACGGGCAGGGCGCTCACCCGGTACTCCCTCATCGCGCGGACGACCTGCTTGAAGGGTGCTGAGCCCGGCACCACCACGACGGTCCTGGTCATCACGTCGGCCACGGTGCGTGTCATCTCGGACACCTCCTCGCGGGGCACCGGACCGCTCGGCCCTCGAGCCCCACGGTCACCGTAGGACGGGTGCTCGCTCGAGACCCGGGTCCGGTGCCCCCCAACGGACGGGACGGACCGACCCCGTTGCTAGGCTCGGGTGGTGAGCCATCGCGAGCCGTCGACGAGCGTGCCTTCCGACGACGCCCGCACGGGCATGTTGATCGAGGCGGGACTCGCCCTCGCAGCGGAGCTCGACCTCGAAGCCGTGCTCCAGCGGATCGTGGAGCTGGCCGTGGCGATCACGGGGGCCCGTTACGGAGCGCTCGGCGTGCTCGGCGAGGACACTCCTCGCATCGAGCGATTCATCACCCAGGGCGTGACCGAGCAGGAGCGAGCCGCGATCGGGCACCCGCCGGTGGGTCACGGCATCCTCGGGCTGCTGATCCGGGAACGGCGACCGATGCGCATCCCCGAGATCGGTGCCGACCCGAGGTCGGCCGGCTTCCCGCCGAACCACCCGCCGATGCATTCGTTCCTCGGGGCGCCGGTCACGGCCCTCGGCCAGGTCTTCGGCAACATCTACCTCACCGAGAAGCAAGGGGCCTCGGAGTTCACCGAGGACGACGAGGCCGCGTTGGTCGTGCTGGCCACGCAGGCCGGCGTCGCGATCGAGAACGCCCGGCTGTACGAGGAGATGCGGCGAGCTCACGAGGAGCTCGCCCGGCTCGAGCTGCTCGAGGAACGCGAGCGCATCGCGAAGGAGCTACACGACGGCGTGATCCAGGCGCTGTTCGCGGTGGGCATGGGGCTGCAGGGCACCGCGGCGATGGCCAACGACCCCGAGATCGCCCGACGCATCGAGAACGCGACGGAAGAGGTCGACCGCGCGATCCGCGACCTGCGCAACTACATCTTCGGGCTGCGGCCCGGCATCCTCGCCGACCGTCAGCTCGACCAGGCGCTCCAGCAGCTCGCGCTCGAGTTCCAGGGGCGGTCCGACGTGCTCACGATCGTCGACGTCGACGACGGCGTTGCGGCCGAGCTCGCGAGTCGCGCGGCCGACGTGGTACAGCTCGTGCGCGAGGCCCTCTCGAACGTGGGCCGCCATGCCCAGGCCACATCGTGCCGCATCAGCCTGCGACGCTCCGACGGCGGCGCCGAGCTCGAGGTCGACGACGACGGCATGGGGTTCGACCCGTCGGCCCCCTCGTCGGGCATGGGCATGCGCAACCTGCGTGAGCGGGTGACCTCGCTGGGCGGCGAGCTCACGATCCTCAGCGTCGCCGGCGAAGGCACCACGATCAGGGCGCGGCTCCCCCTCTAGGAACGACGAGGGCCGGGGCAGGACGCCGCGGCCTCGCAGCGACTGGTCGGATCGCGAACGTCACTGCACGACGAGCGCGGTCACCATCCCGAACATGCCCTCCGGCCCCTCGGCGTGCGGCAGGATGTGGCAGTGGAAGGCCCACGCCCCGGGGTATTCGGCCTTGACCATGATGTCGAACCTCGACCCGGGCGCGATCACGAGCGTGTCCGCGAGGTACCGGTTCCGCTCGGCCAGCGGGTATCCGTCCTCGCCCACGACCATGAAGTGGAAGCCGTGCAGGTGCATCGGGTGCAACAACGCGCCGTCGTTCGCGAGGTGGATCAGCACCCAATCGCCCTTGGCCGCCACGATCGGTTGGGTGGCCGGGAACGACTTCCCGTTCAGGTTGTACCCGAGCGTCCCGTCACCCACGAACATCGTGTACTCGACGGCCGGGTCGGCCCCGTACACGGGTGCCCAGTTCCCGTTCTTGGGCTCCACGATCAATGAGCCGTAGAGGCCCTTGTCGACCTGCTCCGCGGAGTTGAAGTGCGAGTGGTAGACGTACATGCCGGGGGGATCCTTGATCGTGAACTCGTACGTCCAGTACTCCCCGGGCATGATCGGCGGCTGAGTCACGTAGGGCACGCCGTCCTCGCTGTTTGGCACCGTCAGGCCGTGGAAGTGCAGCACGAACGGCTCGGTCATCTGGTTCTGGACGACGAACCGCACGCGGTCGCCCTCGTTGACGCGGAGCTCGGGGCCGGGCACCTGCCCGTTGAAGGCCATGGCGTCGACGAACTCGCCCTTGGCGATCTCCCACTGGATCTCCTCGACCGTGAAGTTGTAGACCTCCACGTCGCCGTCCATCTCGGGCTCCATCGGCTGGTTGCCGTACGTGTCGGTCTCCTTGCCCGCGAGGAAGTCCTTCACGCCCTGCTCGTGGCCCGCGGCCATCTCCTCGGCGGTCATGCCGGCGTGCGAGGTCGCGTTGCTCCCCTCGCCGCTCGCCGTCGTCGTCCCGTCGGCCGCCCCGTCCGTCGCCGTGAGCGTTCCGACCATGCCGAGCTGGTCGTGACCTGGCACCGTGCACAACGTGTCGTACGTGCCCGCCGCCAGGGCAGGCACCTCGAGCGTGGTCGAACCGTCGACGTCGATGCTCGGTGTCTCGATCGTCTCGCCGTCCACCACCACGCCGAACGTATGCGGCGATTGCCCGTGGTTCATCACGTTGAACGTGATGTCGCTGCCCGCCGGCACCTCGATCGCGGCGGGATCGATCGCGAAGTCGGTCAACATCACGTCGACGGAGACGGGACCGGCGGCGGCCGCAGCCTCGCCGTCGCCGGCGGCCGGGGCCTGCCCACCGTCGCCGCTGCACGCGACGGCCACGAGCGCGAGCACCGTCGCCAGTGCCGCGGCTCCCACACGGAACCTTCGCATCATCGATCTCCTTCCGGACCGGGGCGTTCGTGCGTACATGAGGGCCGAGTCTGCGGGCGTCGTCGGGCCGATGGGGGTGCCAGGAGACCCCACCCGGGCGGGACCTGTGTCCCTGCGTCGGGCCCGCCCCTGCCGCGACACTGGGTCGCGTGTTCGCTCGTTACTTCGTGGAGCTTCCGATGGACCCCGAGCGGGTCGAGGACGCGCTGCTGCGCGATCCGCATTCCTGGCTGCCCGGGCTGGCCGGGCAGGCCAACTTCCACGGTGACGCCCTGCTCGCCGAGGTGGGGTTCGGCGACGACGTCCGCGTCGCTCGGCGCGTGGCGATCGAACTCGGGGAGCCGGTGAAGATGCCGAGCAAGACCGTCGTGCCGATCCGTTGGTCCGCGGTCGGAGCGGCCGGACTGTTCCCGTCGCTCGACGCCGATCTCGAGATCGCGCCGCTGGGCCCCCACCGGTCGCAGCTGGCGATGAGCGCACGATACGTGCCGCCCCTCGGGGCCGTCGGGCGCGCGATCGACCGTGCGGTCCTGTTCCGCGTCGCGGAGGCGACCCTCAAGGACTTCCTCGATCGGGTGAAGGATTCGCTGCTCGCCGACCCGGAGGACGTGCACCGGCCCGTGTGAGCCCCCGATAGGATGGGCGCCATGACGAAGAAGGCGCCGCTGCGGGTGATGCTCGTCGACGACCACGAGATCGTGCGCGACGGCATCAAGGCCATGCTCGACACCGAGGACGACGTCGTCGTCACGGCCCAGGCGGGCACGGTGCGCGAGGCGATCGACGAGGCGCACCGCACCCGTCCCGACGTGGTCGTGATGGACGTGCGCCTGGCCGACGGCAGCGGTATCGAGGCCACCCGAGAGATCCGCGCGGATCATCCCGACACCCGGGTGCTGATGCTCACATCGTTCGCCGACGACGAGGCGCTGTTCGCCTCGATCATGGCGGGAGCGTCCGGCTACGTGCTGAAGCAAGTGAAGTCGGGCGACCTGCTCCGCGCGATCCGCGCGGTAGGCGCGGGCGATTCCCTGCTCGACCCGAGCGTCACGAGCGCCGTGCTCGACCGTCTGCGCAAGGGAAAGCACCTGATGAAGGACGAGAAGCTCGCGCGGCTCTCACCCCAGGAAGAGCGCATCCTCACCCTCGTGGCCGACGGGCGCACGAACCGGGAGATCGGCGACGAGCTGAACCTCGCCGAGAAGACCGTGAAGAACTACGTCTCGTCGATCCTGTCCAAGCTCGAGGTCGCCCGCCGAGCCGAGGCGGCCGCCTACCTCGCCCGCCACACCACCACGCCCGGCACCGTGGAGGAGTAGCGGCAGGGCCGAAGGTCCCGCTCGGACGAGCCCACCCGGCCCGGGGTCCACGGTCCCGCCCTCATGGGGCCACGAGCCTGGTTCGACGTGCCTCCCTCCGGGGGAACATCACCGAAGAAACGAAGGAGGTGGGGTACATGGACACGCAGGTTCGGAGGGCCGTCGAGCCGATCACGATCCCCGAGGCGACGCCGGAGACCCGCAAAGGCCTGGGCGTGGTGATGGGGTTGCTGCGGTTCGCGATGGGCTGGACCTTCCTGTGGGCCTTCCTCGACAAGGCGTTCGCCCTCGGCTTCTCGACGGGGCGGGTCGTCGACGAGGCCTCGGGCGCCAGCTCGATCGACTTCTTCGGTGACGCCGCCTGGATCAACGGCGGATCGCCGACGGCCGGCGTACTCGGGTTCGCGATGAAGGGTCCGTTCACGGACTTCTATCAGACGATCACCGGGTTCCAGATGACCGAGGCCGGACCGACCTCGGCGGCCTGGGTGGACTGGGTCTACATGGCCTCGATGCTACTGATCGGCCTCGCGCTGATCCTCGGGATCGGCGTCAAGCTCGCCAGCATCGGCGGCATCATCTGGATGGCGATCTTCTACACCGCCACGGCGATCTGGCCCGAGCACAACCCGTTCGTCGACGACCACGTCGTCTCGGCGCTGGTGCTGGGAGCCCTGTTCTTCGCGAACGCGGGCATCTACCTCGGGCTCGGGAAGGTGTGGCAGCAGACCGAACTGGTGAAGAAGCACCCGATCCTCGCCTGAGCACGACGAGGAACGGCGAACGGAAGGCGGGGCACACGCCCCGCCTTCCTCCACGTTCGGGCTCAGCCCGCGAGCGAGCCCGCGAAGATCTGCCAGGCGAGCGCGGACTTCGCCCCCAGGCTGAGCACGAGGTAGGCCTTCTCGCCGAACGCGTAGTCCGTCCAGCGACCGACTCCTCGGTACTGGAGCCATTGGTTCAGCCCGAAGCTGAAGAAGAAGACGAACTGCGCGATGACGATGCCATAGACGAACCCTGGCACGGTCGCCGAGCCGACGATGTTCACGGCGACGACGGCCCACGGCGCAAGGCCGGCGATGGTGCCGAACCAGAATGGCAGCATCGTCGTCGACGAGCGGCTCGGAGGATTCATCGCCTCCTCGATCCAGCCGAACAGGATCATCGCCACGTTCGCTCCGGCGATCGCGATGACGGCGTTGATCGAGGTGGTCCCCGAGTAGAAGTTGATCAGCACGATCATCAGCGTCGCGCTGACCGCGTACTCCACCCAGCGGAACCTGTTGATGCCGCGGCGCAGGTCGCGCTCGTACGTGCCTCTACCGACGGTCGCGGTGAGCAGATGGTCCAGCGCCGCGAGACCGAGGAACGAGGCGACGGCCCAGCCGATCGTCACCTCGAACAGCGTCTCGGGAGCCGGGATCGGCGCGCCCGGCGGGCCCTCGGGGAACGACGACGTCACCGCGATCGCAAAGTCGTCTGCGAGCAGCAGTACCGCCACGGCCTGGGCGATGTGGAGCACCGTGAGGCCGAGGTTCCACCGGCGCAGGTTCCGCAGGCGTGAGTCGGTGACACCGGTGGCGACGACGTTGACGGCAGCGGACATGACTCGATGCTAGGTGACCGGTCTCGCCAGCGCCGCGGCCAGGACCGCATGCATAACTTCGTTCGTCAGCGTCCGAGCATCTGGGCGAGCACGAGCCGCAGGATGCCGCCGGCCCGGAAGTACTCGAGCTCGGCCTCGGCGTCGATCCTGACCGTCACGTCGAACGTCGTGGAGGCGCCGTCGTCGGCCGCCGCGTGGACCGTCGCCGTCTGGCCGGGCGTGATGCCGCCGGCGAGGCCGCGGACCGAGAAGGTCTCGCGTCCTGTGAGGCCGAGCGAGGCGGCGCTCTCGCCGGTCGCATGCTGCAACGGGAGGACCCCCATGCCCACCAGGTTCGATCGATGGATGCGCTCGAAGCTCTCCGCGATCACGAACCGCACGCCGAGCAGGTTCGGGCCTTTGGCCGCCCAGTCGCGGCTCGATCCGCTGCCGTACTCCTTGCCGGCCAGCACGGCGAGCGGCGTGGCGTCTGATCGGTACCGCTCCGCGGCCTCGTACACGCTCGTCACCTCGCCGCTGGGCAGATGAGTCGTGAAGGAGCCCTCGGTGCCCGGGGCGATCTCGTTGCGGAGGCGGATGTTCGCGAACGTGCCGCGCATCATCACCTCGTGGTTCCCGCGCCGGGAGCCGTAGGAGTTGAAGTCGACGGGCTCCACGCCCCGGTCCCGCAGGTAGGCGCCGGCGGGCGAGTCGAGCTTGATCGAACCCGCGGGCGAGATGTGGTCGGTCGTGATCGAATCACCGACCTTCACGAGCACCCGCGCGCCCTCGACGTCGCCGACCGGCCAGTCCTCGCCGAGCCCGGCGAAGAACGGCGGTTCCTGCACGTAGGTCGAGTCGGGATCCCACTCGTAGACGGGACCGCTCGGCGTGGGCAGGGCCCGCCAGTGCTCGTCGCCGTCCCAGATGCGCCCGTACTGGGTCGTGAACTGCTCTTCCGTGATCGCCGTCGCCATCGCGTCGCGCACCTCGTCGGCGCTCGGCCAGATGTCGCGCATGAAGATCGGTCCCTCGGCGCCCTGGCCGATCGGGTCGGTCGTGAGGTCGAGGTCGATGCGGCCGGCGAGCGCGTAGGCGACGCACAGTGGCGGCGAGGCGAGGTAGGCGGCCCGCACCTGCGGATGGACCCGGCCCTCGAAGTTCCGGTTGCCCGAGAGCACGGCTGCGACGTTCAGGTCCTGCTCCTCGACCGCCTGTGCTACCTCGCCGATCAGCGGCCCGGAGTTACCGATGCAGGTCGTGCACCCATACCCGACGAGCGCGAAGCCGAGCTTGTCGAGGTACGGGGTCAGCCCGGCACGGTCGAGGTAGTCGGTCACGACCCGCGAGCCCGGCGCGAGCGACGTCTTCACCCACGGCTTCACGTCGAGTCCCGCCTCGACGGCCTTCTTCGCGAGCAGCCCGGCGGCGAGCATCACGCTGGGGTTCGAGGTGTTCGTGCAGCTCGTGATCGCCGCGATCACCACGCTGCCGTGTCCGATGTCACGCTCGCCGGCCGGCCGGCCGGTGACGTCGTCCTCGCCGGGCAGCTCGTCCTGGCGGGGCGTGCCTCCCTCGGCGACGAACCGGCCGATCTCGGTCCCCTTGGGGTCAGGCTCCCGGTGGTCGCGGAACGCGCCGACGAACGAGTCCCACACGTCGGGCAGCGCCACCCGATCCTGGGGCCGCTTGGGCCCCGCCATCGACGGGACGACCGCCGAGAGATCGAGGTCGAGGATCTCGCTGAACGTGGGATCGGAGTCGCCGTCGCGCCGGAACAGGTCCTGTTCCTTCGCGTACCGCTCCACGAGGTCGACGTTGTCGCCGCGTCCCGTGAACGACAGGTAGCCGAGGGTTTCGTCATCGATCGGGAAGTAGGACGACGTGGCGCCGTACTCCGGGCACATGTTCGACAGCGTCGCGCGGTCGGCGATCGACAGCGACGAGAGCCCGTCGCCGAAGAACTCGACGAACTTCCCGACCACCCCGTGGGCCCGCAGCATCTCGGTGAGCGTGAGCACGAGGTCGGTGGCCGTCGTGCCCGCAGGGAGCTCGCCGATGGTGCGAACGCCGATCACGATCGGCTGCGGCAGGAACATCGGCTGGCCGAGCATCGCGGCTTCCGCCTCGATGCCGCCGACGCCCCACCCGAGCACGCCGAGGCCGTTGATCATCGTGGTGTGCGAGTCGGTGCCGACGAGCGTGTCGGGGAAGGCCACCCCGTCGCGTGTCGAGACGACCTGGCCCAGATGCTCAAGGTTCACCTGGTGACAGATGCCGGCACCCGGCGGTACGACCCGCAGGCCGTCGAACGCCTGCTGGGCCCACCGAAGCAGGGAGTACCGCTCGGCGTTGCGCCGGTACTCGAACTCGATATTGCGCTCGTAGGCCTCCGGCGTGCGGAACAGGTCGACCTGCACGGAGTGATCGATCACGAGGTCGACGGGGATCGACGGCTCGATCGCCATCGGCTCGGCGCCCGCGCGCTCGGCGGCGCTCCGCATCGCGGCGAGGTCGACCACCGCGGGCACGCCGGTGAAGTCCTGCATCAGCACACGGCCGGGCATGAACGCGATGTCGCGGGCGGGACCGGGCCACGCGGCGAGGGCGCGGACGTCGTCGTCGGAGACGTCGCGGGAACCGGCACGGCGGAGCAGGTTCTCGAGCAAGATCAGCACGGTCTTCGGGAGCCTCGAGAGGTCACCCACGTCCGCGAGCGCATCGAGTCGGCACAGGTCGATCGGGCCCTCGGCGGTCTGCAACCGCCCTCGCGCCCCTGCGAGGTCGCTGCTCACTGGTGCATCATTCCTTCCAGGTGAGAGATGCTTCCATCCTCCCACGCCGACGAGGCGGGCCGGTCACCGCCCGGACGGCGGACCGGCGGGCCGATCAGCCCACGACCCGATAGAGGCGCCAGGGGTCGGGCACGCCCTTCAGCTGATGCTCTCCGGCGTCCTCGAGGACGATCCCGGACCCCACGGTCAGGTCCTTCACCGTCGACGAGACCCACTGCTCAAAGGCGCCGGCCATCGCCGCGACCCGTGCCCCGATATGCACGGCCAGCCCGCGCACGTCGTCCCCGGGAGCTCCACCTCCCCGTGTGACAGCCCGCCCGGAACTTCCGAACCCGTTCGTCGACGCTCAGTCCGAGCGGGCGGCGATCGCGTCGGCGACGTAGGCCGCGTCCCTCGCGACACCGGGCAGGAACCCCGACGACATCGCATAGAGGAAGAACAGGCCGACGACGTACAAGCCCGGCTCGTCGGCGACCACCCCACGATGGTGCAACGGCTCACCATCGCCGATGGTCGGCAGGTCGATCCAGGAGAAGTCCGTCCGAAAGCCCGTGCACCAGATCACGTTCTCCACGTCGAGGGCTCGCCCCTCCGTGGTCACCGGAAGGCCATCACGCACCCCGCCGATCCTGGGGACCCGCACCACGCCCGCGGCGACGAGATCCTTGGGTTTCACGCGCACGAGGGGCGCGCCGTGGGCGAGGAGCTTCGGTCGCATCCTGCGCCCCACCGGCGTGTCGACCGTGAGCACGTGCTGGGCGACCACCCGGAACAGCAGCGGCATCACGACGGTGCGAGCCACGACCCCGTCGATCCGCACCGGGACGTGCCCGACCTCGGTGCCCGCGAGCACGGTCCGATGCGATCCGACGACGTCGAGCGAGATCTCGCCTCCGGAGTTCCCCACGCCGACGACGAGCACGGCTCCGTCCCGCAGCTGGGACGGGTTCCGGTACGTCGAGGAATGCATCTGCACGATGCTCGGATCGAGCTCGGACGCGAACGGCGGTACCTTCGGGACCTGGAACGAGGAGAGGGCGATCACGACGTTGTCGGCCCCGAACCGCTCGTCGCCGGCGGAGACCCGGTACCCGCCCCCGTCCCGTGCGAGGGCGTCGACCCGCAGCCCCCCGCGGATCGGCAGGCGGAACCGTTCCGCGTACGCCTCCAGATAGTCGGCCACATCGTCCTTCGCCGGGAACGATCGGCCGGCGCCCGGGAACGGCATGCCGGTCAACCCGTCGTAGCGAGCGGGCGTGAACAGGCGGAGCGAGTCCCAACGGTTCCGCCATGCGTCACCGATCCGCTCGTTGGCGTCCACGATCAGGAAGGGCACGCCGCGACGGGTCAAGTGGTACCCGACAGCGAGGCCAGCCTGGCCGCCACCGACGACGAGCGTCCCTACCTGCTCCGGCTCACGATCGACCATGCGCCACCTCCGAGGGCCTCATGTTCCATCTTCGGTGAAGATCGCGCCAGGCGGCCGCGACGCCGGGACTGGGCACCCCGTACCGGGCGCCGGGACGGGCCTTTAGTTCCGATCGGCTGCCTCCGCTGCGCGGGCGACCTTCACCGCCTCCTTGTGAGCAAGGCGGGCCTGCCGGCGGAGCTTGGCCTCGCGCTGGCGGCGCTGCTCCTGCTCGGTCTCCGCGACCAGCGGCGGCACCGGGCGCGGGTTCCCGTCGTCGTCGACCGCCACGCACACCAGGTAGGCGGTGTTCACGTGGCGCATCGTGCCCGTGACCGGGTCGTGAGCCTCGACACGCACGCCGCACTCCATCGAGGTCGTGCCGACGTCGTTCACGGTGGCCTTGAGCACGAGCAGATCGCCGATGTGCACCGGCTCGAGGAACGTCAACTCGTCGATCGCGACCGTGACGGCGAGCCCGGCCGCGTGACGGATCGCGGCGAGCCCCGCCGCGGTGTCGACCAGGCGCATCACGACTCCGCCGTGCACGGAGCCGGCGATGTTCACGTCGGTCGCCTCCATCAGCTGGGTCAGCTCGACGCGCGACTCGCCGACGGTCTTCGGGATCAGCTCGGACATGGCCGCATCGTACGCGGGGCTGCGGGGTCGACGGTGCACCCGCGGGTAGCATCGGCCGGTGCGACGCCTCGTCTTCCCCGTCTGGCTCGTGGCCGTGCTCGCACTCGTCGCGTGTGACGGTCCGCAACGGGAACCGAACTCGACGGGGTCCCCGCCCCCGAGTTCGAGCCCCGCCGCATCCGCCCCGGCGAGCACCTCGCGGGAGCCCTCACCGAGCGTCGCGCCGAGCCCGTCTTCCGCCGCGATCCCCGCGGGCGTGCCCGCGACCTACGACGAGGACGTGCCGGGTCGCGAGCTGCCCCTCGAAGAGCTGGTCCCGCCCGGCGACGAGGTCACCGGCGTCGACCGGGCGCGGACCGCCGACGGAGATGCCGTCGTGATCGTGTTCGCGACCCCGGGCCCCGACCCCTTCTCGCAGGCGCGCGGCTTCGTCGTGTGGCGGCGCGAGGCGGGTGGCGATCCGCCTTGGCGGGCCGTCTACGGGCTCGTGCACGGCAAGCGAGACGTCGTGCTCGCGATCTCGGTCGACACGACCGACCTCACCGCCGACGCGTCGGCCGACGCCCTGATCCGCGAGGAGACGGGCGGCACCGGCGCATGCGCGACGTACCGGGTGATCGATCTCGCCTTCGGCGTTCCACTCTGGAAGCGTTCCGTCTGCGATACGGAGATACAGCCGAACCCCGACCCGATCGGCCTGTACGAGGTCGCGCGGATCTATGGGCCGGACGACCCCCACTGCTGCCCGAGCGCGATCAGGGAACGCGTGCTGGCGTGGAACGGCGACCGATTCGCGGTGGTCTCGACGGAGACGACGGCAATCTAGTCTATTTTAGACTAGTGGCAAGCCTGCCTCCACGGAGGTGTCGGGGTGCCCGGGTACGATACGCGCCATGGCGCGCATCTTCGTCGAGGGCTGGGACCCCGACTACGGCACCCCGCTCGACCAGGACGACGCCCTCTCCCCCGCCGAAGGGTCGGTCGACACGTCGGTCGAGACCGACGACTGGGCGCCGATCGAGGGCTGCGACGACGGGGTCGACCGCATCGCGTTCGTCGACGGCGTGCGCCGCATCGACGCCCGGCTCACCCTCGACGACCCCGAGCAGGGACCGACCCCCGGCCTCGTCGGCACGTTCGCGGTCGGGGCGGTCGTCTGGGACCGCGAGACACGCCGCTCCGAGGTCACCGACGTGCGCATCGAGCGGTGGGCGGTGCTCGCGGGTGGCAGCGGCGAGCAGATGCCCGCCGTCGACCTCGAGCCCGGGGTGAGCACGACGCGGGCCCCCGGCGACGATCCGAACCTGCTGACGATGGCCCTGCACTCCAAGATGCGCGACGCCGAAGGCGAGTGCGCCGAGTCTCTCTCGGCCGAGTGTGCGGTCGTGGCCGACGGGCCGCTCAAGAAGATCCGCGAGCACGCCACGGTCGGGTACGTGAAGACCCATCGCGTGACCTACGTGGAGCCGCCGCTCGGCGGGGTGATCGCCGAGCTCGCGCCCGGCCAGCGATCCCCGATGTTCTGCATCGCGGCACAGACCCCGTACGCGCGTTACTCCTGGTACCTGCGGCTCGCGATGCTGCAGGGCGGGCATTCCTGGACGGGCATCGTGCGATGCGAGACGTCGGGCCACCTCGCCCGCGACGAAGCCTCCGCGATCGCCGACCGCACGGCCGCCGTGCTGCCGCTCGTGGCGAGCGAGCCCCACGTCGACCCTCGCGCCCCACAGAACCTCGTCCCGATCGGCGCCCTCGAGCGCGAGCTGCGACACCGCATGGGCGATCGCGGGCTCGTGTACAGGGCCCTGCGACACGCCGTCATGAAGCCCGAGATCCAGCAGGAGGCCTCGTGAGCGTCGAGCAGGTGGGGCGCGTCCTCGGCTCCCAGCACTCCTCGACGAGCGCGTTCCGGGTCGTGCTCGACGATGACGATTTCCTGCAGCTCGACGACCTCGTGGTCGTACGCACGCAGGTGCCGAAGGCGGGCGAGGTGCGTACGTACGGCGTCGTCACCGAGGCGGAGGCCGTCTACGAAGGGGCCTCGTACGAGAGCGACACGCACCGCATCGCCGAGCTCGGCATCATGCCCGCGGCGAAGGTGCGCACCGCCCAGGTGCAGGTCACCCGAGTCGACCCCGAGGTCTGGGTCTCCCCCGACCCCGGAGAGACCGTGGAACGCGCGGTCGGTGACGAGCGGGCTAAGGCCCTCTACGTCGACGAGATGGGGCGGCCGCTCGCCGTAGGCATCGGCCGCGACGAGTTGCCCGTCCACGTCGATCTCGACTTCTTCGACGGGCGCAAGGGCGGCCACATGTCGATCAGCGGCATCTCGGGCGTCGCGACGAAGACGTCGTTCGCCCTGTTCTTCCTGCGCATGCTCTCGGCGCGCGAGCACACCGCGATCGTCGGTGAGGGCGCCTCGAACATGCGGGTCCTCGTGTTCAACGTGAAGGGCGAGGACCTGCTCTGGCTCGACCGGCCCAACACGCGGTTCGACGACGAGGCGCGCGAGGGGTGGGCGGCGCTCGGGGTCGAGCCGGCGCCGTTCCCGTCGGTCGCGTTCTGGGCGCCGCCCAAGCGTCGGTCCGGCGACGTCATCGTGCCCGACACCGGCGGACGTCTCGACGGCATCGAGGTCTTCTCCTGGACCCCTCGGGAGTTCATCGACGACGACCTGCTGCAGTTCTGTTTCACCGATGCGAACGACGCCAAGAACCAGATCCCGTTCATCCGCGAGCGGGTACAGACCCAGCTCAAGCGGTTCGCGGTGAACGTTGCCGGGCGCCCCGGCGCGGTCGTGCTGCGCGACCCGTCGCAGACGCCGGGTGGTCGGTGGGGCGCGCAGGAAGTCGCCGCGGGCCCGGGCGAACCGCTCGTCGAGGACCTGCCCTCGCTGGTCACCGCGCTCGCAGTCTTCCTCGAGCCGGACGACGGGTCCGAGCCCGATCCGGCCTGGACCGGTCGCGTGATGCCGAGCACGGTCTCGGCGTTCATGCGCCGGCTGCATGCCGCGGCCTCGCGCCTCGGCCACCTCGTGCGGTCCGGCGAGACACGTCGACTCCACCGCGGGGGCGCCACGGTCACGGTCGTGGCGATCCAGTCCCTGCATGAGCAGGCGCAGCGGTTCGTGGTCGGCGCCCTGCTCGCGGAGACGTTCCGCGAGAAGGAGGAGACCGGCCAGCGGCTGCCGCTGTCGGTGATCGTGCTCGACGAGCTCAACAAGTACGCGCCGCGCGAGGGCACCGGTCCGTTGAAGGACATGCTGATCGACATCGCGCAGCGTGGACGCTCGCTCGGCGTGCTGCTCGTGGGCGCCCAGCAGACCGCGAGCAGGGTCGCCTCCGAGGTGCTCGAGAACGCCGCCATCCGCGTGAGCGGCCGCCTCGACGCCGCCGAGGCCGAGCGCGCCGAGTACGGCTGGATGTTGCCTTCCACGCGGGCGAGAGCCCGCCTGCTGAAGCCCGGCACGATGGTGATCTCGCAGCCCGCGATCCCCGTGCCGCTCGTCGTGACCTTCCCCTTCCCGCCCTGGGCGACGCGGAAGGAGGAGGTGGACGAGGCCGCCGGTCCCGATCCGTTCGAAGGGCTGTAGCGCCGCCCCTCCCCCCGCATGAAGATCCTCCACACGTCGGATTGGCACATCGGCCGCCGCCTCGGCCGACACGACCGCACGCAGGAGTTCCGCGCCGTGCTCGACGAGGTGATCGCGATCGCCGACGAGCGAGACGTCGACCTCGTGCTCGTCTCGGGCGACGTGTTCGACCGGCCGATCCCGCCCGTCGAGGCGCTCGCGCTCGGCATCGACGCACTGCTGCGACTCGCCGAGCACCGCCCGGTGGTCGTCGTCGCGGGCAACCACGACTCCCCCGACCTCTTCGAGGCGCTCGCACCGCTGCTGCGCGATCAGGGCCGTGGCGTGCACCTCGTCGGTTCGATCAAGCATCCCGACGACGGCGGCCTGCTCGGACCCGAGTCGCTCGGCGTCGACGCGGTCGTCGCCTGCTTCCCGTTCCTGCGGGAGGGCCGCGTCGTCGATTTCATGCGCGAGGCCGGTGAGTGGTACGGCGAGTACGCGGGGCGCGTCGCGAAGGTCACCACCGCCTACAACGAGGCCCTGGTGGCGCGCGCGGGCGACTCGCTGGTGCCGATCCTGATGGGGCACTTCCTCGTGGGCGGCGTGAAGGTCGACACCGGCGCCCCCCGCGGCGAACGTGAGCTGCATATGGGAGCCGCCTATACGGCCACGGCGCAGGCGATCCCCGCGGGGCCGCAGTACGTGGCGATGGGGCATATCCACGCACCCCAGCCGGTGCCGGGCGCGCCGGTGCCAGCGGAGTACGCAGGGTCGCTCCTCTCCCTCGACTTCGGCGAGGCCGGTGAGCGCAAGCGCGTCGTCGTCGTCGACGTCGAGCCGGGCCGGCTGGCGACGATCGAGTCGGTTCCGATCACGAGCGGACGGCCGCTCGAGCGCGTGACCGGCACGTGGAGCGAGATCGAATCTCGCGCCGGCGAGCTGGGCGAGCCCTTCCTCGATCTCACGGTGCAGGTCGGGGGCGCCGACACCGACCTCGCCCGCCGGGCGGCCGAGACGTTCCCGTACCTGGTGAACGTTCGGGCGCTGCGCCCCGAGGGCCGCCGTACGGATCGCCCTCACGGCGCCGCGAGGCCGACCGACGAGGAGCTCTACGTCGAGTTCACACGCCGCGCGACCGGCGAGGACCCGCCCCCCGAGCTCGTGGCCCTGTTCCGAGAGGCGCTCGAGGAAGCCGCCGATGCGACCGCTTGAGTTGCGCCTGAAGGGGTTCCGGTCCTACCGCGAGGAGGCCGTGTTCGACTGGCGCGGCCGGCACCTCGTCGGCGTCGTCGGACCGATCGGCGCGGGCAAGAGCTCGATCCTCGAGGCGATCGCGTTCGCCCTCTACGGCAAGACCCCCACGTTCGAGCGCGACACGAAGTCGCTGATCAACCAGACCGCGAGCGAATGCCACGTCGAGCTCCGCTTCGAGGTCGATGGTCAGGTGTGGCGCGCGGCGCGGGGGCTCCGGCGCAAGGGGGCGTCCGGCCACCAGCTGCAGCGCCTCGACGCCGACCGCACCGAGGCCGTCGTGCTCGAGCCGATCGCCGGCGAGAAGCCGGTCCGCGAGCGGGTCGAGCGGCTGCTCGGCATGGACTTCGCTGCGTTCTGTCGCTCGGTGCTGCTCGCGCAGAACCGGTTCGCCGACTTCCTGAAGGCCACGCCGAGGGAACGCAACGAGGTGCTGAAGGGAGTCTTCGGGTACGAACGCTTCGACGGGGCGCTCGAGGCCGCGAAGCGACGCGTGACCGCTGCGCAGCTGCTGCTGGAGTCGCTCGACCGCGAGGGGTCGCAGCTGGCGTCGGCGCGCGCGCAGCTCGAGGTCGCCGAGCAGCGCCTCGAGACGGCGGCGACGAGGGCCGCCGCGCTCGAGGCCGTCCGGGAGCCGTACGAGCGGGCGGCCGCGTCCACCCGCGAGGCGGCGACACGCGCGAGCGAGGCGGAAGTCGCGCAAGCCCGGCTCGTGGAGGCCGCGGCATCGCTCCCGACCTCTGAGGAGATCGATGAGGTCACCGAGGCGGCGGGCGAATCCGCGGCGGCCATCGAGCAGGCGGAAGCGGCCGTCGACGCGGCCGAGGCCGCCCGTGCCGACGCCGAGGCAGCCCACGCCGCCGTCGCGGAGCGCGTCGGGGACCAGATGGCGTTCGCGTCGCTCGTGACCGAGCACGAACACCTCGTCGCTGCGGCCGAGCGTGCTGCCCTGGCGAGAGAGCAGGCCGTCACCGCGGCCCGCGAGGCCGCCGCGGCGGTGGAGCAGCTCGGTGCCGTGCACGAGCGGGCGATCGCGACGCTCGAGGACGCCGATCGCTCGCTCGAGGAGGCGGCCGAGAAGGTCGCCGACGCCGAACGCGCCCTGCACGCGGCCCGTCACGCCGACATGGCTCGCACGCTGCGCGCCGAGCTGGTCGCCGGACAACCGTGTCCCGTGTGCGAACGCGCGGTCGCGACGATCCCGAAGGCCGGACGAGCTCCGGCGATCGCGGGTGCCGAGCAGGCGCTCGATCGCGCACGCCGCGGCGAGACGCAGGCCCAGGCCGCGCACCGGTCGGCCGCCAACGACGCCACCGCCGCCGATGAGAGGCTCGGGTCGGGGCGGGACCGTGCGGAGGAGCGCGCGCGGGATCTCGAGCGAGCCGAGGAAGCACTGCGCGCTGCGGACGCCGCTCTCTCCGCGGTGCAGAGCGAGCTCGTCGACCGGCTGGGCGAGGGTGATCCCAGGGCGCTGCTGGAGGAGCGGACGCGAGAGCTGGCCGACGCATCGGCCGCGATGGAACGGACGAACGCCGCGGCCGCCGACGCGAGGGCTGCGCTCGATCGCGCCAGGCGAGTCGGTGAGAACGGGCGTGACCGCCTGAGCACGCTCGCGAACCGGATCGTCTCGGTCTGGGGGATGCTCGGGCAGGCTCGCGGGGTGGCGACCGACACCACGGCGGTCCGGTCGGCGTTCGTCGAGGCGGGTGAAGCCCTGCTCGAGGGGCACGAGCATGCCCGGACCGCGCTGGCCGCGGCACAGCAGGAGTCGCAGGCGGCGACCGGGACGATGCGCGCGCTGCTCGAGGGTGTGGGGCTGGAGCCGGACGATGACCTCACGATGGCCCTGGCCACGGCCTCCGCGGAACACGGGGCGGCCGACGAGCAGGTGCGGAGCCTGCGCGCAACGATCGACGCCGGCGCCGACCTCGACGGCCGCATCACGGCGGCCCGCACCGACCACGCCCTCGCGAGCCGGCTCGTGGCGGACCTACAGCCGTCGCGGTTCCTCGCCTTCTTGTTGGAAGAGGAACGCCGGGCGCTCGCCGAGCTCGGCAGCGTGCACTTCGAGGAGCTCACGGGCAACGCCTACCGCTTCACCGACGACGACCGATTCGAAGTGCTGGATATGAACGCGGCGGGCACCGAGCGGCGGGCGGACAGCCTGTCGGGCGGGGAGACCTTCCTGGCCTCGCTGGCCCTCGCACTCGCGCTCGCCGAGATGGTGGCCCGGGGCGGCGGCAGGCTCGACGCGTTCTTCCTCGACGAGGGCTTCGGCTCCCTCGATCCCGAGCACCTCGATCGGGCGATGGACGGCATCGGCCGCCTCGTCGCCAACGATCCCCGTCGGCTCGTCGTGCTCGTGAGCCACGTGGAGCAGATGCGTCAGACGCTCGAGGACCTGATCGTGCTCGACAAGCACGACCTCACCGGCGACACGGTGGTCGTGGCCGGCGCCACGCTCGTGTAGCAGCCGGCGCCAGGCTCGGGGCGCGGCGGTCGGCGCCAGGCTCGGGGCGCGGCGGTCGGCGCATGCCACGGCCGCACGCGTCCGGCCTAGGGCATCGAGACCCGTCCGTCCGACCGATGACAACTCCGCGAGACCGACTGAACCCCGGAGCCCGCCCTGCCGATAACCCACCCACGCAGACCAGACCCGAAACCTTGCCAGGAGCGCCAGTGGTCACCACGAAGAACGGAACGGGCATCGCCAAGATCGCATCGATCAGCCTCGCCGTGCTGCTGCTCACCGGGGTGGCCGGCTCCCTCGTGATGGGGGCTCGCGCACGCAGCGCCGCGCTCGAGGACACCGTGACCCAGGCCAAGGCGATCGCCGACGGCTCCCTCAGCCTCGTGTTCCGCCCCGACGACGTCGACGCCGCGGCCGCCGACGTGCGGGCGGACGTGCTGAGCGATCAGATCCGCAGCGTCGTGGTCGACCCCAGCGACTTCGACACCGTGACCCTGTGGTCGCCGACGGCAGCGATCCTATACGCGACCGAGGAGGGCCGCATCGGCAACCGCCTCGACGGCGAGCGCGACCGCATCCGGGAGGCGCTCCGGGGCGCTCCGCAGACGCGGATCTCGAACGGCACCGTCTCGGTGATGCTGCCGTTGCGGTTCGAGTCGGGCGTGGGTGGACCGGCGACCGTCGAGCTGACGACCTCCGACGATCCGGTCGAAGCGGCGGGGGCCCCGTGGCGCACGATGGCCCTGTTCAGCGGCTTCGCGCTCCTCTTCGTGATCGGGCTGGTCGCGTGGATCGTCCGCCGTCCCGACGAGGCCGAGCTTCCCCGTGTCGAGCAGCAGCGCACGGTCGGGCCGACCGTCGGCCCCGCGGGCAGGCGACCCGTCGCGGTCCCAGCGCCCGGTATGAAGGAGGAGGGAGACGCCCGGCGCATGGCCGAGGACCGCGCCCGTGCGGCCGAGGAACGTCTGGGCGTGCTCCAAGACCAGTACCGAAAGACCCTCGATGAGCTGCAGACGGCTCAGAACCGTCTCCGGGAAGCCACGTCGTCCAACGGCGACCCGGCGCTCGAGGAACGTGCGATGCAAGCGGAGCAGCGTGCGGCGTTGCTCGAGGACCATGTCAGCAGCGCCGACGAGCGCGCCCGAGCCCTCGAGCAGCGTTCGAGGGAGCTCGAGGACCGTGCCCGCCTCTTCGAACGCCAGGCGCAGACGACGCAGGCGGAGCTCGACGAGATGAACCGGCGTCTGTCGCAACGACCCCCCGTCGCCGAAGGTGACGCGGACGAGCGCCTCGAAGCCGCCGAGCAGGAGACGATCGGGCTCCGCGCCGAGCTCGAGGGCGCCCAGACGCAGCTCACGCTGATCCGCCGGGAGCTGGAGATCCTGCGCCCGCAGGCCGACCGCGCTCGCGAGCTCCAGGCGGAGCTCGACGCGATCCACACCGAGGCGTCGCAGGCGCGTGAGAGCTCGGCGAGCTCTCGGGCCGAGCTCACGTCGAAGTCGCAGGAACTCGAAGACCTCAGGGCCGAGGTCCGGGCGCTGCGCGCCGAGGAACAGCGCGCGGCCATGCTGCAGGACGAGCTGCGCACGGTCAAAGCCGAGCTCCAGAGCGTGACGGCGTCGCACCGCGCCGAGCTCGTCGAGCGCGAGCTCGACCTCGAAACGAAGGTCCGCGCCACCCGGGAGGAGTTCCAGGCCGAGCTTTCCCGCCTCGAGGCCCGTCACGGCGAGGAGCTCGCAGCGAAGGACGCCGACGTCACCCACCGGATCGCCGCCGCCGAGGACGCCGCACAGCAACGGATCGACGACGCCGAGCGCGAGCTCGTGGCGCGCACGAGCCGGTTCGCCAACGCCGAGGACGAGATCTCGAGCGTGCAGGCTGAGGCGTCGCGCCTCGCCGGCGAGCTCACGATCGCGCGCGCCGAGCTCGACACGACCGTCGCTCAGCTCGCCTCACAGTCTGAGGCCTTGCAACAGGCGACCGAGAATCAGCAGCTGGTGGAGCGCCAGTCGGCGGACGCCCTCGCTCGTCACGAGCGCCTGACCGCCGAGTTGGAGGCCGCCTCGCAGGAGAACGCGGACCTGAACCGGCGGCTGCAGGAGATCGAGGCGCGCCGCCAGCTCGAGCTCGCAGACTCCGAGGGTCGCGCCGACATCGACGAGATCCTGCGAGTGACGCAGGAACGCCTGGCCGGACAGACCGAGAAGCTGATCGCCGCCGAGGAGCGCGTGCACGCTCTGGAGCGCGAGGTCGACATCGCGACGACGAAACTCGATGAGACCGAGGGTGAGCTGCGTCAGCAGCAGATGGCCGCGGCCATGCGCCACCTGCGGGGCGAGGATGCCGAAGCCGGCGGCGTCGACGCGGCCGGGATGCACGTGTCCTCCGCGGTCGTCGACGGCGCCCCGATCGAGGACCGGCGCGCGACGTCGCCGTTCGTGAAGGAGCTCTCGACCGACGCGCGCAAGTCGCTGACCAGGATCCTCGGCATCACACAGATCCTCAAGCACAAGAAGGACGGGAAGGAGCAGGCCCAACTCGTGCGCCAGCTCACCGTCCACACGCGTCGCTTGGAGCACACCGTCGCCGACCTCGCCGATGCGGATCGTCTCGTGAAGGGCGAGATGGAGCTCTCGGTGCGCCGGACCGACCTGGAGGCCCTCGTCAAGCGGGTGGTCGAGGAGTCGGGCATCGACGCGGATCACGAGCTGCAGGTCGTGACCGAGCGGGTCGTGGTCGCGATCGACCAGCTGCGCACTGAGCAGATCCTGGCGGGCATGCTGCGGACATCGGGCGATCGGACGCCCCCGAAGAAGGCGATCACGGTCCGACTCGGCCCGTCGGAAGGCGGGGCCCTCATCACGGTCGAGGACCCCGAGCCCTCATCCGACGCCTCGCTCAGCCCGGTGGTGACGCGCTTCGCCGAGGCCCAAGGCGGATGGACGACGGTCGAGAGCCGCGACAACGGCGGATCGTCGTTCAAGGTGTTCCTACCCGACGGTGCGGGGAAGGAACGGGTCGCGAACGGTGCTCGTCCGGCGACGGAGGCCACCCCCGAGGCGCTGCACATCGTCGTCGACGCCGTCGAGCCGTCGTCCAGCGAGGCAGGCTCGGAGCTGGTGCAGGAACTGCACCGGCTCTCCACGGCCGAGGACTGAGCCCAGGCCGGGTCGGCGGGGCGGCGAGGGGGCGCCCCGGCGACCGTTCGGCGTGGAGCGTCGGAGGTCGCCGGTCAGCGCCGGCGCAGCACGAGGGCGTCGCCCTGGCCGCCGCCGCCACAAATCGCCACCGCCCCGAGGTCGGTTCCTCGCCTGCGCATCTCCATCGCGGCAGTCAGCACCAGGCGGGCCCCGCTCGCACCGATCGGGTGGCCGAGCGCCACCGCGCCACCGTTGACGTTCACGATCGACTGCTCGACGTCGAGCATGCGGCTCGCGTGCACGGCCACCGCCGCGAACGCCTCGTTCACCTCGACCACGCCGAGGTCGGAGGCCACGACGCCGGCCTTCTTCATCGCCCTCTCGAGCGCGAGGGCGGGCACGGTCTGCAGCGATGCGTACCGGTCCGCCGACATGCCGAAGGCGACGATCTCCGCGATCGGCTGCAGTCCGAGCTGCTCCGCCCGAGCTTGGCTCATCACGACGAGCGCCGCCGCGCCGTCGGAGATCTGCGACGCGTTGCCGGCCGTCACCGTGCCGTCGTCGGAGAACGCCGGGCGCAGGCCGGCCAACCCCTCGACCGTCGTGTCGGCTCGGATGCCCTCGTCACGCTCGATCCGGAGTTGGTCGCCCCTGCGCCGCGGCGCATCGACGGCGACGACCTCCTCGGCAAGCCGGCCCGCTTCCCAGGCGTCGTGGGCCCGGGCGTGTGAACGCGCCGCCCACGCGTCCTGTTCCTCTCGGGTGAGCCCGAGCTCGCCGTTGATCGCGTCGGTACCCTCCCCCATGTGCCGGTCGTCGAACGCGCACCACAGGCCGTCGTGGATCATCGTGTCGAGCATCGGAGAGTGCCCCAGCCGCGCGCCGGCGCGAGCCTTCGGCAGCACGAACGGGGCGTTCGTCATCGATTCCATGCCGCCGGCGACGACGACCTCCAGCTCCCCGGCACGGATCATCTGGTCGGCCATCGCGACCGCCGACGTGCCCGACAGGCAGACCTTGTTGATCGTGATGGCGGGCGTCTCGATCGGGATGCCCGCCGCCACCGCCGCTTGCCGTGCGGTGATCTGTCCCTGCCCCGCCTGCAGCACGTGGCCCATGATCGTGTACTCGATCGCATCAGGCGCCACCCCGGCACGGCCGAGCGCTTCGCGGATCGCGATCGCGCCGAGGTCGACCGCGCGGAACCCGGCGAGGGAGCCATTGAACCGTCCGATGGGCGTTCGCGCACCCGCCACGATCACCGACGTCGTCATGCGGTGAGTGTAGCCACCCGCCCGTGGTTGCCCGGTCGACGGCGACGGTCAGGGACGCGCTGCGAGCGCCTTCTCGATCACCTGGAGGATCTCGTCGCGCACGAGTTCGTCGCGGGCGATCAGGGCGTCGCGCAGGGCGGCGTGCACGTCGGCGTTCAGCTCCAGCACCTCGCGCACGCGCTGGCGCTGCTGCTCGAGGATGTCCTCGACCCTCTGGCGGCCTTCCTTGTCGGCGAGCACCTTGCCCACCAGGTTCGGGCCACCGATCGGCCCGTCGGTGATCGCATCGAACGAGATCAGCGAGCCCGCCATGCCGAACGACCCAACCATGTTGGCCGCGAGCGTGGTGGCGTGCGCGAGGTCGGCCGCGGGGCCGGTGCCCGTGTCGCCGATGCAGAGCTCTTCGGCCACGAGACCCCCGAGGGCGATCGCGATGCCGGCCTCGATCTCGGTGCGCGTGCGGGTGAAGCGCTCCTCGGAGTCGCCGTGGGCGAGCAGGCCGAGCGACGCCCGGCGCTTGATGATCGACAGCACCTCGAGGCGCCGGTTCTGTCCCACGAAGTAAGCGACCGTGGCGTGACCCGCCTCGTGGGTGGCCACGGCCTCGCGGTCCTGCTCGGTGTAGACGACCGGCTGCTTCAAGCCGATCTCCTCGTTGAACTTCGCCTCGAGCACGTCGTCGAAGTTCATGTCGCGCCGACCCTCGCGCAGGGCCACGAGCAGGCCTTCGTCGAAGAGGTGCTCGATCATCACGGGCGTGTATCCGAACGTCTCGTACGCGATGCGTTCCCGCATCGAGCGGTCGTCGAGCTGTTCGTGATGACGCTTGCGATCGAGGAAGTAATCGATCAGGTCGAGCCGGCCCTGCTTCGTTGGCACGTCGAAGTAGAGCCGGCGGTCGAACCGACCGGGACGCACGAGCGCCGGGTCGAGGGCGTCGCCGCGGTTGGTCGCCGCGATCAGCAGGATGTTGTGGTACTCGGACTTGATCGGGGTGAGCTGCCGGTCGCTCGGCAGGTACGCGTTGATCCATCCGATCATGCGGGCCCGCATCCGCTTGCGCAGCGGCGGCTGGTCGAACGACTGCAGCTGGATCAGGAGCTCGTTCACCATCGAGCCGCCGTCGCCCGAACCCATGAACGCCTCGGCGGTTCGAGCCATGCCACCCTCGGGTGCCGCCTTGCTCACGCCGCCCCGCGCCATGCCGATCGCGTCGATCTCCTCGATGAACCCGATCGCACCCCCTTCCTTGCGCGCGGCCTTACGGAGGGCCTTGAAGAACGAACGGATGCGGTAGGCGGTCATGCCCTGCCACATCGACTGGAACGCCGGCGCCGAGATGAACAGGAACGGCACCCCCGCCTGCTTGGCCATCGCCTTGGCCAGGTAGGTCTTGCCGGTGCCCGGCGGGCCCTCGAACAGGATGCCCCGCCGGGGCGTGCCACCGAGCTCGTCCCTGAACGTGGCGTAGCCGAGGAAGACGTCGAGCGACCGCACGACCTCGTCGACCTGGGTGTCGAGCCCCTTGATGTCCGTGAGGGCCGATTCCACCTGCTCGGGATAGACCGTGATGTGCGGCGACTTCCCGTTGATCAGGGGCAGGGCCACCATGATCATCACGGGGATCAGGATCAGCAGCGGGAACAGCAGGAAGACCCATCCGTCGGGCAGCGACGGCAGCGTGAGCGGATTGCCGCTCGAGTAGCGGCGGAACAGGTACCAGTCGACGAGGAAGACGATGACGATCGCCCGCACGACCCGCTTGAGTTTCGTGCGCTCGCGCTGACGGAAGACGTCGGCGCGACCCTTCTGCAGGAGCATCGACCCTTCCAGCAGGGTCGTGGCGTCGGCCGGTTCCTTGTTCGACAACGGGCAGCTCCTCACGCTCGCGTGGACTCGGTCCCCCTCGGTGACACGCCCCGAGGGGTCCACCCTACGCCGGGTAGCCTCCCCCGGGCATCGGTCCTTCGGCCCAGAAGGCCCATCGCCGGTCGTGGCATCGGACCCGGGTCCCAGGTCGGAAGCCGTTACAGTGCAGCTCGTGGCCCGGAAGAAACATCCGCCGATCAGCAACGACGACCGCGCGGTGATCGGCGCCCTGCTGCGGGAGGTTCGCCGCGCCGCCGGATACCGATCGGCCGAGATCGCCGCTGCCGCGCCGCGGTGCCCCGCGTCGCGCCAGACGATCTACGCGTATGAGCGGGGCGGGTTGGTGCCATCGCTCGTGCAGTTCCTCGAGCTCGCCGAGTTCTACGTGCTAGGCCCTGCTCCGGTCACGTCGGGCGGCAGGAAACCCGAGGCGGATCTGCGCGCCCTCGGCGTGGCAGCGGTGACTCGCGTGCTCACCCTCCCCGCCTACCACGTGTCCGAGGCCCACGACCTGATCGCCCGCATGCAACCGCCGCTCGGCCGCCACGACGGGCACCGCTCGTGACGATCGAGCTCGTCGAGATCGATCACGTGGGCATCGCCGTGCCAGACCTCGACGCAGCGGTCGAGGAGTACCGGCGCCTGCTCGGCGTCGAGCCCTCGCATCGCGAGCGCGTCGAGGACCAGGGCGTCGAGGAGGTGCTGTTCCCCGTCGGCTCGTCGTTCGTGCAGCTGCTGGGGGCGCTGGGACCCGACGCGCCCGTCGGACGATCGCTCGCCAGGCGCGGCCCGGGCCTGCACCACATCGCCTACCGCGTCGACGACCTCGCAGCCTCGCTCGCGCACCTGCACGGGGAAGGCGCCGAGCTGATCGACGAGCAGCCCCGGCCGGGGTCGCGCGGCACACTGATCGCATTCGTGCACCCGCGCTCGATGGGCGGCGTGCTCGTCGAGCTCGTGCAGGAACGCTGAGAGACCGGCGCTAGGGAAGGTCGGTCAGGCCTTGCCGCGGGACGTTGATCAGCACGCTCACGTTGCCCTCGGGCAGCGCCCCGTCGCCCATCAGCTGGTGCACGTGGCCAGCCTGATCGTACGGGTAGACCGAGCCCAGCGTGGTCGTCACCTTGCCGTCGATCACGAGCTGGTTGAAGGCCGCCGCCTGCTCGTCGTTGAACAGGTGCGACCCCTGGTAGCGCTTCTGCATCGTCCAGAGGTAGCGCACGTCGACCATCGTGTCGTAGCCGCTCGTGCCGGCGCAGATCACCACCATGCCGCCCCGGTCGGCCACGAAGATCGACGTCGGGATCGTGTCCTGGCCGGGGTGGTCGAAGACGATGCGCGGCGACGCCTTCTCGCCGAGCACGTCCCAGATCGCCTTGCCGAACGCCTTCGCGCCCCCGAACCAGTCCTTCCACTCCGCGCTGTCCCACGCCGGCGGCACGCCCCAGTGCGAGAAGTCCTTGCGGTTGACGAATCCGACCGCGCCGAGTTCCTTCGCGTACTCGCCCTTCTCGTCGCTGCTGACGACCGCGACCGCGCGACCGCCGGCGTTGGCCACGAGCTGCACCGCCAGCGACCCGAGTCCCCCGCTCGCGCCCCACACCAGCACCACGTCGCCGGGCTCGACCGTGTGCGGCGGCCAGCCGAACAGCATGCGGTAGGCCGTCGCACCGGTGAGTGTCGGCGCGGCGGCCTCCTCCCACGTGAGGAAGTCGGCCTTCGGCAGGCATTGGTGCGCCTGCACCTTGCAGAATTGGGCGAACGAGCCCCAGCAGGTGTCGTATCCCCACACCCGGAAGCTGCCCGCGAGCCCGGGATCCTTGCCGGCCGTCACCCACGGGTCGTCGAGGTTCCACTGCCCCGCGTGCACCACGACCCGATCGCCGACCTGCACGTCGGTCACCCGGTCGCCCACGGCGTAGACGACGCCAGAGGCATCGGATCCGACGATGTGGAAGTCGGTCGGCTCATCCCAGCGGGCCTGGGTCTTCGTCACGTCGACCGGCACACCTCGGGCCGCCCAGACGTTGTTGAAGTTCACGCCGGCGGCCATGACCATCACCAGGGCATCGTGCGGCCCGAGATCGGGCACGTCGATCACCTCGCTCCGGATCGCATGCTCGGGCTCGCCGTAGTGATCGGGGCGCACCAGTTGCGCGTGCATCTGCGCCGGCACCTCGCCGATCGGCGGGATCTCACCGAGCGCGTACAGGTCCTTGCCCATGGGTCTCATCCTTCTCGGTTCGTCGGTCAGCGGTTCTTACGGGGAACGGGTGCGCGCATCCTATCGTCGGCCCGCGGGCGACGCCCCGCGGGTCGGCCGCTACACCGCCGAGGGCAGCTCGGCGACCGGGCAGACGGTGACCCGGGGGCACCAGCCGCAGTAGGCGCCGGGCGTGAGCGCCGGTTCGCGCCCGTTCGAGAGAGCGGCGGCGGCGCGCACCGCGGCGATCGCGCGGTCGGCGGCGTGCACGAGGAGCTCCTCGGTGACGTCCTCGGCCTGCCACGTGCCGCTCTCGAGGAACAGCGACGCCGCACGGTAGGGCGGCACCCCGAAGCGCAGCGTCATCACGAGCGCGTAGAACCGCATGTCCTCGGCGAACTCCGGGAACGCCGACCCCGTCTTCAGGTCGACGACGAGCCGCGTCGCGCGGTTCGGCTCGAGCCGGTCGGGTGTGCCCAGCACGAGGTCGATCTGACCGCTGAGGACGAGATCGCCGCCGAGCAGCTCGGCCCGCACTCGCAGTTCACTGATCGGCGAGAGTTCCCGACGAAGCGGCTTGAGCGGCGGGAACGACCCCTGGAACAACGTCACCCGCCTCGCCACCTCCATCAGCGCGTCGTCCTGCTCGGAGGCCGGGAGCTCGCGCCAGTACTCCCCGAAGCGTTCCTCCCGCTCGAGCACCCGGCCGACGGCGACCTGGGCGATCTCGTGCGGATCCATGCCGTCGCGAGCGCCGACCTCGACCTCGATCGCCTTGTGCAGGAGCACGCCGTGAGCGCTGCGAGCCGAATGAGCGAAGGGCGGCGCCTCGCCGGCGAGCACGGACCGGAACAGCCCCTCGCATCGCTGGTGCTGGTTGAGCTTCTCCTTGCCGAGCCACAACGGCTCGGCCAGCTCGAGCTCGCGGACGGCGCTCTCGATGCGGTCGCGGAGCCGCTGCGCGAGGTCTGCGGGGAACGTCGGGCGGTCGCCGGTGCCGATCAGGCCCTCGAGGGTGCGCCGCTGCGGATCGGTGAGCTGCACCGCGCCATGGTATGCAGGGAGACCGACATGGCTGAGACCCCCGACGAGATCCTGCGGGCGCTCGCCGACCCGCAGCGCCTGGCGATCGCCGGCATGCTGGCCGGCGGCGATCGCGCCGCCGACGAGCTCGCGGCGGCCGCAGGCATCACGTTGGCGAGGGTCCACAAACACCTGAACCGCCTCACCGCGACCGGGGTCGTGCGCGTCAACGACGATCGCCACACGTACCGGCTGGACCCCGAGACCCTGCGCTGGGCGGCCGAGCAGGTGGGACCTCCGCGCGACGCCGGCCTCGCCCTCGGCGCCGCGACCGACGACGAGGAGACCGTGCTGCGCACGTTCTTCCGGAACGGACGGCTCACCGAGATCCCCGCGAAGGAGTCGAAGCGCCGCATCGTGCTCGAGCGGATCGCGCTCGAGTTCGAACCCGGCCGCCACTACGACGAGCAGCAGGTCAACGCGATCGTGGGCCGCTTCTTCAACGACTATGCCGCGCTGCGCCGATACCTGGTCGACGAGGGATTCCTCGACCGGGAGGGCGGCGTCTACTGGCGAGCGGGGGGCAGGGTCGACCTCTGAGGGCTCGCGGACTCGTCATCGACGCCGCGACGCGTCGCGGACAGACCTGCCGGCGATCGAGTGCCCGCGATGGAGCTGTACCCAGAGCGTGAGCGAACCGGCGACCGCGAGCGCCAGGAGGTTGGCCGCGAGTACTACCGCGGCGCCCACCATCCGATCCCAGTCCCCGAGGCCGAGCGTGACGCCGATCGCGGCCGCCGCCGGGATCGTGGTGACCGAGATCGCCACGCCGACCGCCGACGCGGCCTGGCGTTCGATCGAGAGCATCGCGGCCACGCCGGCGGCGAGCGCCACGATCACCGTCGCGAGGGACGGCTGGGTGACGAACGTGGTGAGCACGTTGTCCCCGAGATCTGCCTGGATGATGTCTGCGAGGTCGGCCAGCCGCACGAGCAGCCCGGCGACGAGCGCGGCGGCGGCGAGCCCGGCCAGCAAGGTACTCACCCCGACCAGCACGGTCCGCCGCTCGTGCGCGACGAGCCCCACACAGATCGCCGAGAGCGGGAGCAGGTCGGGACTGATCGCCATCGCGCCCACGATCAGCACCGAGGAATCCTCTCCGACACCGATGCCTGCCACCGCTCCCGCGGCCGCCATGTACGCGAGGTACGTCGACGACAGGCGCGCGTTCTCGCGGGCCTCGTCGACGACCTCCTCGACGACGATCGCGTCGGCCGACGCATCCCAGTATCCGATCCGGTCGTCCTCGACCGGCATCACCTCGGTGCGGTCCTCACGCACGAGCGCGACCGCGCCCGGACGTTCGATGCGGAGACGGCGCAGCCGTTCGACGACCTCGTTCGCGACGATCGGCTCGACCGAGGCGGTGAGGAGGTCGTCGCCGTGCTCGACCTCGGCCCGGGGTAGATGCACGAGGTCGTGCAGCCCGTCGACCGCGCGCAACGTCGCGATCGCGGCGTCGGCTCTCTCGGGCGGCACGAAGATCCGCAGGTGGAGCACGGCCGCATCATGCCATCATCGCGCGGACCGACGTCCGCCTCGGCCGGGTGGTCGACGCCCCCACCGACCCGATGCTAGGGTGCCGGGGTGCCGTCGCCGGCACCTCCCTTCCTTCCCAACGCTCGGTGACGCGTGGCCGTACGTACTCGACCCCCGGGGGGAAGAGACAGGATGATCGGGAGAGCGACGACCCGGACCGCCCGCGCGGTCGTGGCGACCCTCGCCGCCGGGGTCGTGCTCGCGGCCGTCCCCGCAGCATCGGCCCACCACGCGCCTGGGCCGTGCGACTTCCATCGGAAGGAAGGCGTGACGGTGCGCCAACACTCCCGCGACCAGATCGGGTGCGCGGTGGACAAGTGGAAGGTCCCCGGCGGCGTGGCCGTCGCCCTGTGCATCGCCAGACGTGAGAGCGGCCTGTTGCCGTGGGCGGCATCCGGCGACGGGATGAACAAGGGGCTGTACCAGCAACACGTGAACTACTGGGACGGGAACTACGACACCTTCACGAGGAGCTCGTGGGGCCTGTCTCGCCGCATCCTGAGCGGCCGCACGAACACGATCGTGTCGGTCCGCATGGCGCACGACCCGGACATCGGATGGGGGCCGTGGGGCGGCCGCGCCTGCGACTGATCGCGACCCTCCCGCGCCCTCCGGCTGACGCCTCGTTCAGCGCGCGCGACTAGACTCCCCGCATGGTGACCACCCGCGACGAACGGTCCGGAAGCGGCGCCGGCGACCGGCCGACCGGCGCCGAGCCCGCGAAGACCGTCGAGGACCGCATCGAGGAACTCCGCAAGCGGAAGCGAGCGGCACGCACGCCCGGCGGCCGCGACGCGGCGAAGAAGCAACATGACAAGGGCAAGCTCACGGCACGCGAGCGGCTCGACGTGCTGATGGACCAGGGCTCCTTCGTCGAGACCGACCCGTTCGCCGTGCACCGGGCCCACGATTTCGGCATGGACCGAAAGCGGCCCCCGGGTGACGGCATCATCACCGGGTACGGCACGGTCGACGGCCGCAAGGTGTTCGTCGCGAGTCAGGACTTCACGGTCTTCGGCGGGTCGATGGGTGAGGTCATGGCCCAGAAGGTCACCAAGGTGATGGACCTCGCGATGTCGACCGGCGCCCCGTTCGTCTCGATCAATGACTCGGGCGGCGCGCGCATCCAGGAGGGCGCCGCCTCGCTCGCCGGGTACGGCTACATCTTCGAGCGGAACGTGCGGGCCAGCGGCGTGATCCCCCAGATCAGCGTGATCATGGGGCCGTGCGCCGGCGGCGCCGTCTACTCCCCCGCGATCACCGACTTCACGTTCATGGTGCGCGAGACCTCGCACATGTTCATCACCGGCCCCGACGTCATCAAGACCGTCACCGGCGAGGACGTCTCGATGGAAGAGCTCGGGGGCGCGATGACGCACGCGACGAAGTCGGGCGTCGCCTCCTTCGTCGGCGAAGACGACGAGGACGTGTTGAACCGCGTGCGCTACCTGCTCAGCTTCCTGCCGTCGAACAACCTGGAGGACCCGCCCGCGTACGCGCCGACGGACGATCCGAACCGCTCGGCCGACGCGCTCACCCATGTCGTGCCTGACCGGGCCAAGGAGCCCTACGACATGCACGAGGTGATCCGCTACGTCGTCGACGACGGGGAGTTCCTCGAGATCTTCCCGCTGTGGGCGATGAACGTCGTGATCGGGTTCGCCCGACTCGATGGGCGCAGCATCGGGGTCATCGCGAACCAGCCGAAGGTGAACGCGGGCACGCTCGACATCGAGGCGAGCGAGAAGGCCTCGCGCTTCGTGCGGTTCTGCGACGCGTTCAACATCCCGATCCTCACGCTGGTCGACGTGCCTGGGTTCCTGCCCGGCACGAACCAGGAGTACAACGGCATCATCCGCCACGGTGCCAAGCTGCTCTACGCCTACGCCGAGGCGACCGTGCCGCGCATGACCGTGATCACGCGCAAGGCCTACGGCGGCGCCTACCTCGTGATGAACTCCAAGCACCTGCGCAGCGACGTCGCGTTCGCCTGGCCCACGGCCGAGATCGCGGTGATGGGCGCCGAGGGCGCGGTGAACGTCGTGTTCCGCAAGGAGATCGAGAAGGCGGCCGACCCCTCGGCGAGGAAGGCCGAGCTGATCAAGGAGTACCGCGACAAGTTCTCGACGCCGTACGCGGCTGCCGAGCGGGGCTTCATCGACGACGTGATCGAGCCTGCCGAGACACGCACCCGCTTGATCAAGGCGCTGCGCATGCTCGCGACGAAACGGGAGAGCGTACCCGCCCGCAAGCACGGGAACATCCCGCTCTAGAGGAGACGCCGATGCCGATCCGCGACGAGGGAGAGCGACGGTTCGAGCTTCCCGAGGACATCACCCCCGAGGAAGAGCGCGCGATCCTGATGGCGCTAGAGCGGTACTTCGTGGCCGAGAGTCCCCGGCCCGCGCCGTGGGTGCTGCAGGGCCGCATCGACGCCATCGGGCTCGGGGCGTTGCAGGCTCGCCGCTACGCCCGCGAGCCCTGGCACGGACAGCAGGGGCCGTTCGCGCGCAAGGGTGTGCCGACGGTGCACGGTCGCAGCGACGTCCGCTAGTCTGATTCAGACTAGCCTTCCCGACGGAGACGGACCTGGGCGCGACGAAGACCCCCGGCACCGCAGACCGAGCGCAGGCGCTCGAGGCGTTCCAGGAGGACGGCTGCGACGCGCCGCGTTCGTGGGGGAACGCCCCCGGCGACCGCTACGGCCGACACGATCACGGCACGCACAAGGTGCTCTTCTGCCTCGAGGGGTCGATCGTCTTCCACACCGACGACGGCGACGTCGACCTGACCGCCGGCGACCGCCTCGACCTGCCGGCCGACACCTCGCACGCGGCCACGGTCGGTCCAGACGGGTGCGCGTGCATCGAGGCGTACCGGACCGGCGGCCACACGTGAGGGTCGCCTTCCACATCGACCAGCTGTGGTTCTCAGCGCCCGGCGGCATCGGCACCTACGTGCGAGAGCTCGCGCCGGCGATGCTCGACGAGGACCCGACGCTGGAGCTACTGCCGTTCCGCTCCCGGTTCGCCGCCGGCGGTCCGCCGGCCGCATGGCTCCAGCGGTTGCCGCCCGTCACGATCGTCGATCGTCCGATCCGGGCGCTCTACCCGCGCTGGGACCTGATGGGCCGGCCCCCGCTGCCCGCCGGCATCGCTGGGGCCGCCGTGGTGCATGCAACGAACCCGGTGGCCGTCGCGCCGAAGCAGCGCGGCCAACGGCTCGTGGTGACGGTGCACGACCTCGCCTTCGTGCGCCATCCCGAGATGTTCCCGCGGGACTGGCGCATGCTCTACCGGGCCGGACTCCGCGCCGTCGCCCGACGCGCCGACGCGGTCGTGGTTCCATCGGCGTTCACGGCCGACGAGCTGCGGGAGCACTCGGGCGTCGACCCGGGCCGCGTGCACGTCACACCGCTCGCCTCGTCGCTGCCCGTCGATCCGGACCCCGCCGTCGATGCGACGCTCGAGCGGCTCGGGGTGCCGAGGCCCTACGTGCTCTCGGTGGGCACCCTGGAGCCCAGGAAGAATCAGGCCCGGCTCGTGCGGGCGTACCGGCGCCTGGCGGGCGAAGGGCGACCCCATGCGCTCGTGCTGAACGGTCCCGACGGCTGGCTCGACGACGAGCTGCGGTTGGCGCTCGCCGCCGAGGGGCCGGGTCGGGTCGTGCGGACCCGTGACCTCGGGGCGCGCGACCTCGACGCGTTGTATCGGGGAGCCGATGCGTTCGCTTACGTCTCGCTCTACGAGGGGTTCGGCCTGCCGGTCGTCGAGGCCCTCGCCCGCGGTGTGCCGACCGTGGCGGCCGACGCGACGTCGATCCCCGAGGTGACCGGCGACGCGGCGCTGCTCGTCGATCCACGGAGCGAGGATGCGATCGCTACCGCGCTGGGCCGGGTGGTCGACGACCCGGTGCTCGGCGCCGAGCTCCGACGCAAGGGCCCGGAGCGCGCAGCCGCGTTCTCGTGGCGGGAGACCGCTCGGGCCACGTTGCGCGTGTACCGTCACGTGGCGGGCGCGAGGTGACGATGCTCCTGAGGGGTTCCCGATGAAAGTGACGCTGATCTCCACCGTGAAGGACTGCGCCGGGTCGGCCGGCGGCTTCCTCGCCTCGCTCGCCGCGCAGACGCGCGCCCCCGACGAGGTGATCGTCGTCGACGGAGGATCGACGGACGGCACGGCCGAGGCCTACTCGCGAGGCGAGGCTGTGACCGTGCTCGTGGAGCCCGGCGCGAACATCTCGCGCGGCAGGAACGTCGCGCTGGCCTCCGCGACCCACGAGATCGTCGCCGCGACCGACGCGGATTGCGAGCTCGACCCCAGATGGCTCGAGGCGATCGTCGACCCGATCGAGGCGGGCGCCGACGTGTCGATGGGCTGGTACGAGCCCGTGCTCGAGACGACGTTCGAACGGTGCATGGCCGCAGTGAACCTTCCGCTCGACGCCGGCGACGTCGACCCTGCGACGTTCAACCCGTCCGCACGGTCGGTGGCGTTCCGGCGCGAGGCGATCGACGCCGTGGGCGGCTACCCGGAGTGGCTGGCGATCGGCGAGGACATGTGGGTCGACCAGCGATGGCGCGAGCTCGACATGGACATGCGGTTCGCGCCCGACGCCGTCGTGCGGTGGCACCTGCGATCGGGCCTCGCGGACACGTGGCGCCAATACTTCGGGTACGCGCGCGGCGACGCCCAGGCGGGCATGCACGCCGAGCGCCACGCGCTCCGGTTCGGTGTGTACGCCGGGCTCGGCGCGGCGCTCGCGTCCCGGCGCACTTGGCCGAGGGTGCTCGCTGCGGCAGGGGCCGTCGCGTACGCCCGGACGCCGGTGCGCCGCGGATGGGCGCGCGCGCGCGACGCCCGCGAGCGCGCGATCACCACGGTCGCCGTGCCGGGCCTGATGGCGTTCACCGACGTCGCGAAGATGGCAGGTTACGCGGCGGGCCTCGCGGACCGGCTCGGCGGAGCCGGCCGGCCAGTCGAGGATCCTCCGGGTTAGGCCGCGGCCTCGACGTGCAGATCCCTGGTCACGTCGAAGAGGTCCCACGACGCCGTCCCGAACACGAGCGGGCGAGCCGGCCGGCACCGAGTGGCGATGCTCCATCCGGCGGGTATGGACGGGGGGGCCGGGTGCTCCAGCCAGAGGGTTGCGTGGCGACGCTACCGTAGTCCTGTGTCGTCACGCGTGTACGGACCGCGCTTGACAGGGCGGGGCGACTCATCGGATAACCCACCGTCATGGGCGACGAGGCGCGGGGCGGGACGTTCCGCGCCGCCCTCTCCCACCGCGACTACCGGCTGCTGCTGAGCAGCCTCGCGATCTCGGATTCCGGGAACTGGCTCTACGCCGCGTCGAGCATCATCTACATCCTCGACGTCACCGGCTCGCCGGCATGGGTGGCGGCGTCGGGGGTCGTCCGACTGTTGCCGTACGTGATCTTCGAGCCCCTGGGAGGGGCGATCGCCGACCGATACGACCGACGCAAGGTCATGATCGCCTCCGACCTGGCACGTGCGGTGCTGATGCTGATCCTCACCGTGGTCGCCCTGTCGACCAGCACGGCCGCGGTGATCGCCCTGATCGGGATCACGTTCGTCAACAACACCCTGTCAGCCCCGTACTACCCGGCGGTCACGGCGATCACGCCTTCGATCGTGCCCGAAGAGGACCTCGCCGCCGCGAACGCGTTGTCGGGCACGATCGACAACTTCGCGATCGCCTTCGGCCCAGCGCTCTCGGCCGTGCTGCTACTGCTCGGGCCGCCACCGGTCGCGTTCGCCCTCAACGCCCTGACGTTCCTCATCTCCGCGCTGCTGGTGTGGCGGATGCAGGTGCGAGGCAAGGTCGGCGACGTGGAGGTGGAGGCGGGGCTCCGGTCGCGCATCGTCGCCGGAGCCCGCGCGATCAGAGGATCGAAGGAGGCCGTGCTCCTCGTGGGCCTCACGATGGCGTTCAGTTTCACGTTCGGCCAGGAGATCGTGCTGTTCGGACCGATCTCGGAGGAGTCGCTCGGTATGGGCATCGAAGCGACCGGCCTGCTGTTCGCCGCGCCGGGCATCGGGGGCATCCTCGCCACCGCTGCGGCGGCCAGGCTCGCGTCGAGGGCCCACACGGCTGGCATCCTCACGGTCGCGACATTCGTCGCCGGCATCCCGCTCGCCACGCTGTCGGTCGTCACCCTCCCCCCCGCCGCCTACCTGCTGCTGGCGATCGAGGGCGCCGCCGTGATCATCGCGGACGTCGTGACCACGACCACCCTGCAACGCGTCGTGCCGGCAGAACGCGTCGGCAGCGTCTTCGGCATCCTCGGCGCCCTCACCGTAAGCGCGATCGCGCTCGGTTCGGTCGTCGCGCCGATCACGATCGAGCTGCTGGGGCTCGCGGGGGCTACCGGCCTCGCCGGGGGCGTGTTGCTCGCGGTCACGCTGGTCACCCTGCCCCGAGCGCGTTCGATGGATCGCATCGCCGCGGCGCGGGTCGCCGAGCTCGCCCCGGCGGTCTTCCTGCTCGAGCGGCTGGACCTCTTCGAGACGGCGTCGCCGGCCACCCTCGAGGCGCTAGCCGCCGTCTCCACGCGAGAGCAGGTACCGGCCGCCACGGTCGTCGTGCGAGAGGGCGACGAACCGGACGACCTGTTCGCGATCGAGTCCGGCACCGCGGAGGTCACGACGGTCGGGGCCACAGCGCCCCTCGCGAGCCTGGAGGCAGGCGACTACTTCGGCGAGATCGGCCTGCTCGAGCGGCGACCTCGCACCGCCTCCGTCACCGCGGTGACCGACATGGAGCTCTATCGAATCCCCGGCGAGGAGTTCTTGCGCATCGCGAACGAAGGCCCGCGCATCTCGACGACGCTCCTGGCGGTCGTCTCGAACCGGCTGGCTTCCACGAGCCCCGTGGAGGAACTGGGCCACGCATGATGAAGGGGCCGCCCGAAGGCGGCCCCCGTGGTGCGGATCGGGACGATCGTCACGCCTGCTCGAGGGTGTCGTCCTCGTCGAGGCGCTTCCTCTGACCCTCGGTGTCGTCCTCGTCCACGGTGCGCCGAGACCTGATCATGCCCTCGGTGTCGTCCTCGTCGAGGCGCTTCCTCTGACCCTCGGTGTCGTCCTCGTCGAGGCGCTTCCTCTGACCCTCGGTGTCGTCCTCGGCAAGACCGGCCCGCCTCTGCCGCTGACCCTCGGTGTCGTCCTCGGCAAGACCGGCCCGCCTCTGCCGCTGACCCTCGGTGTCGTCCTCGTCGAGGCGCTTCCTCTGACCCTCGGCGTCGTCCTCGGCGAGACCGGCCCGCCTCTGCCGCTGGCCCTCGGCGTCGTCCTCGTCGAGGCGCTTCTTCTGACCCTCGGTGTCCTCTGCCTCGATCTTCCTCTCGTCCGACATCTTGAACCTCCTTCTGGTGGGAGCCCTCTGGTCTGGGGCTCATCCTGACCCCTGCATCATCGACCATGCAAGTGCTGATGGGTGTCATGCAGGCGACTTCCAGGGTGTCGTGTTGCCGACACCGTGATGTCGCGCCTGGACGCCGGTGCGGGTAGCATCCGCGGCGATGAGCGACGACGGCTCGACGACGAAGGAATCCTCACCGGACCCAAACGCTCACTTCGCCGTGCTCGCGCGCGCGGCATCCGACCTCGGCCCCGCGATCGAGCCCCCCGGCTACCAGGAACTGCTCGACTGGATCGTGGAGGAAGTGCGAGAGATCACGGGGGCCGAGGCCGCTTCGATCGCCTCGTTCGACCCGACCAAGGAAACCCTCACGTTCGTCGCCGCGTCGGGCGCAGCAGGCGACCAGGTGGTAGGCATGCAGATGGATGCGGGCAAAGGTATCGCCGGCTGGGCTCTCTCGTCGGGCCAGGCGATCACGATCTCCGACGCGCCGAGCGACCCGCGCTTCGCGCGGGACATCGCCGACGCAACCGGGTACACGCCCTCGTCGGTCTTCGCGATCCCGCTCGAGACCGACGCCGGCGCCATGGGTGTCATCGAGATCCTCGACGCTCCCGAAGGTCGTGCAGGCGCCCACGACGAGTCGCGACTCGTCTCGACGCTCGCGCGACAGGCCGCCGTCACGCTCGAAACGACGCGCATGTTCCGTTCGCTCGGACGGGTGATCTTCAAGGCGGCGTCGATCGCGGCAGAGGAGGACGACCTCACGGCCGCCCTGGAGCGCATCGCCGAGAAGACACGGGGACCGACTCGCGAGCTGGCGGAATTGCTCGATCTGTTCTCCGAGGTCGGCTCGCTGGGCCCGAAGGAGCGTGAGGCCGCGACCGAGCTGCTGTACACCTTCCTGACGTACGCGCAGGAAACCCGGGACTAGCCATGCGTCCCGCATGGTCGTGGGCCTTCCAACCGGGGGCGCTACAACAAATCAACGTCGACCTGCCGCACGAGATCACGCCTGAGTGGGCATGGGGCGACAGCACCGGCTCGGGGGTCAAGGTGGCGGTACTCGACTCAGGCATCGACGCCGATCACCCGTGGGTGCGGAGCGTCGAGGGCGCCGTGGCCGTGGACTTCGACCCGGAGGCACCCGGCAACGTGCGCTTCACCGAGGGGCCGCACGAGGACCTGTTCGGTCACGGCACTGCGTGCGCCGGCGTGATCCGACGTCTCGCCCCCGATTGCGAGATCTACAGCGTGCGCGTGCTCGGACCCAAGCTCACCGGGAAGGGGTTCGTGTTCGCCGCGGGGCTGCGATGGGCGCTCCGCAGCGACATGAGAGTGATCAACCTTTCGCTGTCGACCGGCAAGCGCGACTATTACTCCGTGTTCCACCGCATCGCCGACGAGGCCGCGTTCCGCCGGGTGATGCTGGTGTGCGCGATCAACAACATGCCGGGACCGAGCTTCCCGGCCGAGTACTCGTCCGTGTTCTCGGTGGCCTCGCACGAGGACGTCGACGACCCGCTCGCATTCGACTACAACCCGGCACCGCCGGCCGAGTGGGGGGCGCCGGGCATCGACGTCGAGGTGCCCTGGCTCGAGGGCAAGACGATCGTCGCGACCGGGAACTCGTTCGCCGCGCCGCACATCGCCGGTGTGCTGACGCTGATCCTGGCCAAGCACCCCGAGCTCACGCCCTTCCAGGCGAAGACAGTGCTGATGGCACTCGCGAGGAACGCCAGGTCGAGGGAGGAACCACCATGACCTACTCGATCGTCGCCCGCGACCCCGAGACCGGCCGCCTCGGGGTCGCCGTGCAGTCGCACTGGTTCTCGGTCGGGAGCGTGGTCTCGTGGGCAGAGGCGGGCGTGGGCGCCGTGGCGACGCAGTCGTTCGCCGAGCGCTCCTATGGCCCGCTCGGACTGGAGCTGATGCGACGCGGGCGCAGCGCCTCCGAGGCGCTCGAGACGCTCGTGCGAGCCGACCCCGACCGAGCGGTTCGACAGGTCGCGTTCGTCGATGCTCGTGGACGCGTGGGGGTCCACACAGGAGCCGACTGCATCCGCCAGTTCGGACATGTGACCGGCGACGGGTTCTCGGTGCAGGCGAACATGATGGAGCGCGACACGGTGTGGAAGGCGATGGCCACCGCGTACCGCGGTGCCGAGCGTGACCTCCCCGACCGCCTGATGGCTGCCCTCGCGGCCGGCCAGGACGAGGGTGGCGACATCCGCGGCATGCAATCGGCCGCGATCGTCGTCGTGGCGGCCGAGCCGACAGGCACCGAGTGGGGCGATCGGCTGCTCGACCTACGCGTCGAGGACCACGCCACGCCCGTGGACGAGCTGGCCAGGCTGGTGCGGCTCTGGCGGGCGTACGGCCACGCGGAGCGCGCCGAGGAGCTCGAGCTCGCCCACGACCTCGACGGCGCGATGCGCGAGCGGTTCACCTCGCTCGAGATCCAGCCCGACCATCCCGAGCTGGCGTTCTGGGCGGCGGTGGCGATGGCGCAGGCCGGTCGCCTCGACGACGCTCGCCGCACGATCGCGGTCGCCCACGCGGCGGGACCTGGCTGGGCGGAGCTGTTGCGCCGGGTGGTCGCCGACGGCCAGGTGCCGCTCGACGAGGAGAGCGTGCAGGCACTCCTCGACGAGGCGCCCTCCTGAACGGAACCGGTGCCGCGAGCACGCGACCGCGGCTCAGCGGGAGCCGCGCCGCCGGAGGGCCTCGAGGTCCGAGATCACGACCTCGCGGCCGCGGAGCTCCAGGAACCCGCGGTTCTGGAACATCCTCAGGCTCTGATTCACGCTCTGGCGCGAGCCCCCGACCATCTCGGCCAACTCGGTCTGCGTGAGCGGCAACTCCAGCACGACCGTCTCGCCCTCGACCCTGCCGTCGCGTGCGGCGAGCGTCGCGAGGGTCTTCGCGAGCCGACCCGCGAGATCGAGGAAGACGAGATCCGACGTCTGCTCGGTGATCCTGCGTGCGAGGCCTCCCAGCGCGCGGAGCATGCCGTCGGCCACACCGGGGTGTCGATGGACCGCATCGAGCAACGTGGCCCGGTCGAGCGCCACGAGCATCGTCGGCTCGAGGGTCGTCGCAGAGGCGGATCGAGGCCGCCCGTCGACCGCCGAGAGCTCGCCGAACGCGTCGGGACTCCGAAGGGTGGCGAGCACCATCTCGCCGCCCTCCCCCGACGAGACCCACACCTTCACGAGGCCTTCGGCGATCACGTAGAGCGTGTCCCCTTCGTCCCGCTGATGGAAGATCGTGTGACCTCGCTCGAGGTCGAGTCGGTTCGCACGTTCGGCGAGGAACTCGAGCGCCTTGGGTGAGAGGTCGACGAACAAGGCCGAGTTCGCCAGCAGCGCGGCGTTCTCCTTCGTCGTCACGGCCGAAGCCTTACAGGACATCGTCCGCGCCGCAAGGCGAGTCTGTCGTTCCCACGCTCAGTGCTCATGACAGTTCGCGCATGCGATCGACTCGCCTCGTGATGCTCGCAACGGCGCGTGGGAGGCGACCGGCTCGTCTGTCGACCCCTACGGCACGATCGCCTGCCACGAGCGCGAGTATTCGTCGCGGCGTTCGGTGTCGGTGATCCGCGTGACGTTCGCACCGTCGGCATCCATGAGCCAGAGATCCCCGGCATCCGGTCCACGCCGCACGGGCTGCTCGCGCGTGAACGCCACGAGGGCGCCGTCGGGCGAGAACAGCGGGCCGTACTCGCTGCGCCGTCGTGTGCCCGTCAGGTTCGAGAGGTTCGCCCCGTCGGGGTCGATCGCGAAGATGTCCGAGTACACCCGGTTGCGCTGGGCTCCGAAGACGATGCGCGACGCGTCGGGGGCCCAGTTCGGCACGACGAACCAGATGACGTTCCAGCGTGCCTCCGGCGGAGGCATCGTCTCGACGACCTCGCGGTCGCTGCCGTCGGGCGCCATCGTCACGACCTGCTGGGCGCCACGCTGGATCTCCTCGGAGGCGACGATGCGGTTGTTGCTGCCCCAGTCGGCGTGGCAATCGTCGGTGCCGAACGAGATCCTCGTGAGGTTCGATCCGTCGACGTCGACGGTGTACAGGCGGTACCCTCGCCGAGCGAACACGCAGAACACGACGCTCCCCCCGTCGGGCGACACCCCGAGCGAGAAGGGCTGGCCGGGCGCGTCTCGGCGTCCGAGGATCACCGTGCGGTCCGAGGTCGCGAGATCCAGCAGCACGATCCGCCCGCGGCGATGGCCCGATTCGGCGATCACCGCCGAGGTGCCGTCGGGTGTGTACTCGGCGTCCACGGCGTCGCTCGCGCCGACCGAGAGCTGATGGTCGCCGGTGCCGTCGGGTGCGATGGCGCGCATCGCGAGGGACGATCCGCCGATCTTGAGGTAGGCGATGTCTCCGTTCCCACCAGGGAAGGTCGCGATCGCCGGGGAGGCCGCGACAGCGACCGCGAGCATGCCAGCGACCACCACCGCGAACGATGGTCTCGCCGATCGTGCTCGCATCGCCGTCTCTCCCTTGGCGGGGTGCCCGGACGGTAGCCGCAGATGCGCCACCGGTCAACACGGTTGCATCACGTCCGCGGGGGTTGCGCAGAAGTGCGCCTGCGGGTAGCGTCATCGGCGGCTGCCCGCCAACCAACCCGTAAAGGGGACGCGATGGTTCGGCGGATCTCACTCCTCGCTCTGTTGGTCTCGCTCTTGATGGTCGCCGCGATCCCGGCGCGTGCAGGCGTTGCCGGCATCCACCGGACGCACCAGCCCCGAGCACGGGAGTACAGCAGGTGGGCGCTCGGCTCGAGCCCGAGCCCGCTCCTCGCGTCACTCGAAGGAACGTGCGGGGGGGTGGTCGACGGCCGCTTCTTCATCGCTCCCCCGATCGCCGAGGACCTCGAGCTCTGGTGCGACGTGCCGGCGGACACCCCGATCGTGTTCTCCCACGCGGCCTGGTTCACATTCAGCCCCGCCGACGGCACGACGGACGCGGAACTCATCGCCGCGGCCGACGCAGGATTCGCACCGGTGTCCTCGTGGGTGAAGTACGACGGTGACCGTGTCGGGACCAGCGGCAAGACCATCAACCTCGGCGCGTTCACGATCAGGTCGCGGTCGGGCAGCTTCCTCGATGCGATCGGCGTCGGAACCGGCTCGGTCCGTGCGTCGCTCACCGGCACCTTCCTCACAATCCCGACACAGGGGTGCGGACGCCACCTCATCGAGTCCGCCGTCGACTTCGGCGTCCCCAACGAGGTGTTCAGCGGCACGTACCACATCAGGATCGGAGGGTGCGGCGAAGACGATTGACGAGCACTCGTCGCACCATCCGGTCGAAGGACGCGGCGAGATGCGCCTCCGCTGGCTCGCTCTGTCATGCACCTTCTTTGTGGTCGCGGTCGCTTGCTCGGGAGGGAGCGGCGACGACTCCGCCCCGCCGGCGCGAGTCGGGACGGCTCGCGTTGGCACCTGATCGGTCGGGACGAGCCACGTCGGGTCAATACTCGTAGAAGCCCTGGCCGCTCTTCCTGCCCAGGTGTCCCGCGTCGACCATGCGCTGCAGCCTGGGCGGCGGTGCGTACAGCGGATCGCGGAACTCGGCGTGGAGCACGTCGGCGATCTGCAGGACCGTGTCGAGGCCGATGAAGTCCGCGAGGCGCAGCGGTCCCATCGGGTGGTTCATGCCGAGCGTCATCGCGGTGTCGATATCCTCGCGGCTCGCGAACCCCTCGTCGAGCAGGCGGATCGCCGCGCAGATGTACGGGATCACGAGTCGGTTCACGATGAACCCGGCGTGGTCCTTCGCCACGACCACGGTCTTGCCAAGCCGTTCGCCGAACCCTCGGGCGAAGGCGATCGTCTCCTCGCTCGTCGACAGCGACGGGGTGAGCTCCACGAGGCCCATCACCGGGGGCGGGTTGAAGAAATGCATGCCGATCACGCGGTCGGGCCGATCCGTGACGGCGCCCAGCGTCGCGATCGGGATGGACGACGTGTTCGAGCCGAGCACGACCTCGTCGCGGGTGAACTCGTCCAGCTTCCGGAACGTCTCGAGCTTGATCTCGGGATCCTCGGTCGCGGCCTCGACCACGAGGTCGACGTCTGAGAACGCGGCGATCTCGGTCGAGCCACCGATGCGCGCCAGGATCGCGTCACGGTCCTCAGCGGTGAGCTTGCCGCGCTCGAGGGCGCGGCCGGTGGACGCCTCGATGCGCTCGCGGCCCGCCTCCACGAGCCCGTCGCTGGGTTCGAGGAAGACCACGTCGATGCCGATGCGGGCGACCACCTCGACGATGCCGGAGCCCATGAGACCGCACCCCACGACCCCCACCGTGCGAACGTCCCTGGCCTGCATCGTCCCCCGTCCCATTGGATGTCGGCGCCAACACTACAATCGACGCGATGAGGGGTACGCATCCTCGCCGCGCCGTGGCCACGGCGGGCATCGCCGGCTCCGGGCTCCTGCTCGGGCACTGGCTCGCCTACGCGCTCGGCACGCCGCAGGCCCACGCCCGCGAGGAGCTGCTGCGCGCCACCGGCCACGGCTACCTGCCTTACGCGACCCAGGTCGCACTGCTCGCCGGCGCCCTCGGGCTGGCGGCGCTGTTCCTCGCCCGCGTCTCGAGGCGGGAGGACCGAGGCTCGTTCGGGTTCGACGCGGCCACGCTGGCCGCGGTGCAGTCGGTCACGTTCGTCGCGATGGAGGCTGGCGAGCGGCTCGCGTCGGGCGCCTCCCTCGACGGCCTCACCCATGGGCGTCTGCTCGCGATCGGCCTCGCGGCGCAGGTCGCCGTGGCTGTCGTCGGCGCGTGTGTGCTGCGGGCGACCGACCGTGCAGCCGAGGCCGCCGAGGCGCAGGCCGGCCTCAGCACGCCCACCGCTGCGCGTCCGGTGGCGACCGTCCCGATCGCCCCGTTCGACGCTCCGCCCCGTCCCGCGATCCGCGCGGCCGCGAGCCGGGCTCCTCCCTCCCTCCCCTGAGCCTCATCGTTCCGAACGCCACGCCGACCACGCCAAGCCCGAGCGACGTGGCCAGCACGCATCTCCGGGAATGCATCTCGGGAAGGAGCACCACATGCGTCGTTCCATCGTCACGCGCGCCGCGCTCGGCGCGACCGTCACCGGCATGATGCTGCTGGCGGCCGCACCCGCCCTCGCCCACGGCGAGGCCGGCGAGGGCGACCTCGTCCTCACGATCGGGTTCGCCGACGAGCCCGCCTACGCGGGTCTGCCCAACGCCGCGCAAGTGCACGTCGAGCACGGCGGTGAGCCCGTCAACGACCTGAAACCCGGCGACGTCGAGGTCGAGATCACCTTCGGCGACGAGACGTCGGAACCCATGGACATGCAGCCGTGGTTCTTCTTCGAGGGCGGCGACCTCGTCTTCGGTGAGCCGGGCGAGTACCGGGCAGACTTCGTGCCGTCGCAGCCGGGCAGGTACACCTTCCATTTCACCGGCACGATCGACGGCGAGGAGATCAACGAGGAGATGACCTCCGGTCCCGACACGTTCTCGATGGTCGAGGACGCGGCCGCGGCGTCGTTCCCGGCGGTCGAGGCGCCCTCGAACGAGGAGCTCGCCACGCGCATCGACGAGGAGTCCGCTCGCACCGCAGACGCCGTCTCCGCCGCGGAGGCCGCCGCCGCCTCGGCGGACGACGCCGCCTCGAGCGCTCGAACCGTCGGTACGGTCGGCGTCGTGCTCGGCGCGATCGGCATCATCGCCGCGATCGCCGCGCTGGCGTCGAGCCGGCGGAAAGCCTGAGGCGGCCAGGACGACGGCGATGCTCGCCCATCAAGGGGCGGTCGACGAGACCCTCTCGGTCGTGCTGCTGCTCGGCGCGCTCTGGGTCGGATGGGTGGGGTGGTCCCGCCTGAAGGGGAAGGGGTTCCCCCGCATGCCCGCCTGGGCGGGGCCGGGGCTGCTGGCCGCGGCCGCCGCGCTGGCCGTCACGGCTGCGATCGCCCCCCGGGCGATCTTCGCTCCGTCACCCGCGACGTTGACCGGCGCCTCGGCGAGCGACCCGGGACCCAGGCCATCCTCCGCAGCGGCCCTCGGGTTCGCGGCCCCGACCGACGGCCAGACCGTGATCGGCGACGAGGTCGAGGTGGTCCTCGACCTGCGGGGGGGTCGCATCGTCGAGGACACGAGCACCCACCTCGCCCCCGACACCGGCCACGTGCACCTCGTGCTCGACGGGGAGCTCGTCTCGATGACTTACGGGCTCGTGCAGGTGGTGGACCTGCGCAACGTGCCGCCCGGGTCACATACCCTGCTGGCGGAGTACGTGGCCGCCGACCACGCCCCCTTCGATCCGCGGGTCACGGCGGTCGTGCGGTTCGAGACGGAGGGTCCATGACGTCGGCGGGCTCGAGCAGGTCGCCTCACCGCGTCGCGAGGGCGATCGCGGCCGCTGCGACCGGCGTCGGCATGCTCGTGGCGCTCGCGGCCGCCGCCTCGGCGCACGCCGGACTCGAGTCGTCGGACCCGGCTGCGGGCGAACTGCTCGCGGCACCGCCCGCGTCGGTCATGCTCGCGTTCACCGAACCCCCCGACCCGGATCTGTCGTCGGTCGCGGTGCTCGACGCCAACGGCGCCGAGATCGAGACCGGCCCCCTCGAACGCGGGTCGGCCCCCCGCTCCGTGCGGGTCACGCTCCCACACCACCTCGGCAACGGTGTCTACACGGTCTCGTGGCGCGTCGTCTCGACCGCCGACGGCCACCTCACGGCCGGTGCGTTCGCGTTCGGCGTCGGTGTGACCGAGGGCGAGGTCGCCGCCGTTCCCGAGGCGCCGTCCACACCCTCGCCGTCGCCGCTCGCCGTCGCGGGCAAGGTGCTGCTCTATGCCGGCCTGGCGGTGGCCGTGGGAACGACGGCCTCCGGCGTGGTCGCGTTCGACGGCATCGTGCCGGCGCGACGCGTGCTGCTTCCTCTCGCGGGCACCTCGGCGCTCGTCGGGGCGGTGGCGATGACGATCGCAGAGGCCGACGTGGTGGGCGCGTCGGTCGGCGACCTGCTCTCGTCGGCCGCCGGGCGCTCCTACGTCTGGCTGCTCGGGACCACCGCGATCACGCTCGCCGCATCGTTCGTCGCGAGCCGAGGGCCGAGCCGCGTCCCGCTCGTCGCGTTCGGCCTGGCGGCCGCGGCGGCGATGCTCGTGCGTGCCACGAGCGGCCATGCGGCGGCGCTCGTGCCCGCGCTCCCGGCAGAGATCGCTCAGTGGGTGCACTTCCTGGCGATCGGTGTCTGGATCGGCGGGCTCCTGCCGCTGCTGTTGCTCGTGCGCGAGCGGCGTACCGGGGCCGCGCCCGCTCCCGTCGCCGAGGTGGCCCGGTTCTCGCGCATCGCCGGATGGGCGCTGCTCGTCGTGGTGCTCACCGGCATCGCGCGTACCGTCGGGGAGGCCGGGGGCATCGGCGACGTGCGGGCCATGCTCACCGGCACGAGCTACGGCACGACGCTCATCGTGAAGATCTCGATCGCGTTCCTGCTGATCGGCCTCGGCGCGCTCAACCGCCGCCGATCGATCCCCCGGCTGCAGCGAGACGGCACGTTGCTGCGCCAGGTGGTCGCGATCGAACTCGTCGCCGCCCTCGGCGTCTTCGGCCTGACCGGCGTGCTGACGAGCCTCAACCCCGACCCCGCCGACGACCCATCGGACGAGCCGGCCGCTGCGTCGGTCTCGGCGTCGGGCGCGGACTTCGCCACGACCACGCGTGTGACGTTCACGGCCACGCCCGGCAGCGCCGGGCCGAACACGTTCGAGGCCCGCATCGTCGACTACGACGAGGGAACCCCGGTCGAGGCCGACGAGGTCGCGGTGCTGATGGCGGCGATCGGACGCCCCGAGATCGAGCCGGCGACGCTTCCGTTGGAGGCTGACGAGCCGGCCGGTGGCGGCGCCCCGGCCGTCTGGACGGGCGCCGGCACCCAGCTCTCGCTCGCCGGCGCTTGGGACCTGGTGGTCCAAGTTCGATCGGGGGCGCGCACGACGGAGGTGCCGCTCGTGCTCGTCACGCGCGCCCCCCCGACGACCAGCGTCGTGGCCCAGGGTTCCGGCGATCTCCCCGACATCGAGACCGTCACGATGTCGACCGACGAGCAGCTCCAGCTCTACCTCGATCCCGGCGCTCCTGGCACGAACGAGTATCACGTGACGGCCTTCGACCCCGAGGGCGATGAGCTCGAGCTCTCCGGGCTCGTCGTCGTCGCCACCGGCCCCGAAGGCACGACCGAGACGCTCGACGTCACCCGACTCACCCCGGGACACTTCGCCGCGCCCATCGAGACCGACGTCGGCTCGTGGCGGTTCGATGTCGTGGCGACCACCGTGGGCGGTACCGTGCTGCAAGCGAGCCAGGAACAGGAGATCTGACGTGCGACGCATCGGGATCGCGCCGGTCGCCCTCGTGGCGGCCCTCGCCGCCGCGTCGGCGCTCGTGGGCTGCGGTGGAGCCGCCGACGACGGCGCGCCGACCTCGGCGGCGTCGCCCACGGTGGCGGTGGAACGGCCCGCGAGCACGGCCGAGCTCACGATCGTGAGACCGGAGAACGGCGATCGCGTCGCGGGCGATACGACGCAGCTCGAGATCGACCTGCAGGGGGCAGAGGTCGTCGACCAGACCTCGACCGACCTGAGGCCCGACGAGGGGCACCTGCACGTGATGCTCGACGGGAAGCTCGTCTCGATGACCTCGGGCACCTCGCAGCTGCTCGCCGACCTCACCCCCGGCGAGCATCTGCTCCAGGTGGAGTTCGTGGCCAACGACCATGCCCCGTTCGACCCGAGGGTGCTGGCCGCGGTGACGTTCGAGGCCAAGGGATGAGCGCCGTCCGCCCGCGCGAGCGCGCCGCGCCCGACCTCGCCACCCTCGGCCTGGTGGTGACCGGCGCGGCCTTGCTGCTGGCGCGGCTGTGGCTGCCCGCACTCGGCACGACCGGACGCGTCGTCGGCCTCACGGCGATCCTGCTCGCGATCCTCGCGGCGTCGCTCCTCGTGCCCACGTCCCCCGAGCCGGCGAGGCTCACCCCAGCGGTCGTGCTCGCGACCGGGCTCGCCGGCGTCACGGTCGCGACCGCAGCAGCCGGCCGTCCCGTCGCCGCCCCCTACGCGGCATGGGCCCTGCCCCTCGCGCTGCTCGCGGCCGTCACCGAGGAGGCCCTCTTCCGCAGGGCGGCCTACGGGGCGCTTCGACGGCACGGCGCGATCGTGGCCGTGGGGGTGACCGCGTTGGCGTTCGCCCTCGTGCACGTGCCCCTGTACGGGATGGCCGCCCTCCCCGTCGACCTGGGCGCCGGGCTGCTGCTGTCGTGGCAGCGCTGGGCGTCGGGAACCTGGACCGTTCCCGCGGCGACCCATGCCGCGGCCAACCTCGCGATGACGGTGATGCGATGAGACGCAGGCTCGCACTGGTGGCCACGGTGGCGATCGCGACCGCGGCCTGCTCGACCGGACCGACCGACCCGGGCGGCGACACGATCGCGGTCGGCGCCGTCTACCCGCTCTCTGGGTCGCAGGGGCAGGGCGGCATCGACGAGCACCGCGGCACCCTGCTCGCGGCGCAGCTCGTGAACGAGGGGGGCGGTGTCGACGGACGCACGATCGAGATCGTCTCGACCGACGTCTCGGCGGCCGAGGCCGCGCCGGGGGCCGTCGAAGACCTGCACGCCGACGGGATCGACATCGTACTCGGCAGCTACGGCAGCACGATCTCGGCGCCCGCATCGGAGACCGCAGCCGCCAACGACATGCTGTTCTGGGAGACCGGAGCGGTCGGCATGCTCACCGAGCGCTCCGAGCAGGGGGAGCGCACGTTCCGCATGCCGCCGACCGGTGCGGTGCTCGGACGCAACGCGATCTCGTTCGTGGACGGCCCGCTCGCCGAGGCGTTCGGGCGTACCCCCGCCGACCTGCGGTACGCGGTCTCGTTCGTTGACGACGTGTACGGACGGTCGGTCGCGAGCGGTGCCCTCCAGGCCGCCGCGGACCTCGATCTCGAGGTGGTGGGCGCGTTCGGCTACGACTTCCGGACGGTCGACTACGACGCGCTGGCCCGGCGGATCGATCGATCGGGCGCCGACGTGCTCTTCGTGTCGGCCTACCTCGTCGACGCGGTCGAGCTGCGGCGCGCGCTCGTGCGCAACGACGTCGACCTGCTCGCGAGCATCGGCACCTCGTCGTCCTACTGCATGCCCGAGTTCGGCGCCGCGCTCGGCGACGGCGCCGTCGGCCTGTTCGCCTCGGATAAGCCGAGCGGCGACGCGATCGATCCGTCGACGTTGCGCCCCGATGGCGCCGCGCTCCTCGAGCGGGCCCGCACCGCCTATGACGAGCGATGGGGCGAGGAGATGAGCTCCGCGGCGCTCGCCGGGTTCTCCGCGGCGTGGGCCTTGTTCGCCGAGGTGATGCCCACCGCCATCGACGCGTCGGGCACGGTCGCTCCCGATGCGATCGCGGACGCAGCGCTCGAGGCCGACCTCCCGATGGGGAGCCTCCCCAACGGCAGCGGTCTGCGCTTCGGCGATCCCGGGACCGCGACCGCCGGCGACAACGTGGCGGCGGCCGCCGTGATCTGGGAATGGATGGTGCCCGGGGAGCACATGGTCGTCTGGCCGCCCGAGCTCGCGACCCACGAGGTGCGGGCGATGGACATCGTTCCGTGACGACGCGGCCGGTACCGATCGTCACCCGGGCGGCGTTCATGGCGGGTATCGCCGTGATCGCTGCCTACGCGGCCCTCGCCGCGTGGTCGGGCTCCCTCTCCCCTCTGGCGCGCGGTCCCCTGCTCGACGGCCTCGGCCCCGTGAACTACCGATGGGTCTCGCCGCCGCCCGGGCTCGCGGCGACGAACCAAGAGCCCAGCTCGGGACGGTTCGCTCTGCCCCTGCTCGAGGGAGGGGTCGGCACCCAGGTCGTGTTCACCTCCGACAGCCAGGTCACGATCGTGATCGACGACGGATCGATCGGAGCCGCGCCGAAGCAGCGGTCGGTCGAGCTGTTGGTGGCACCGGTCGATCCGGCCGGGCTCTCGCCACCGGGCGGCGACCTCGCCGTCTTCGGCAACGCCGTTCGCCTGAGCGCGAGGTATCGGCCCTCGCGCGATCCGGTCCGTGACCTGGACCGGCCGATCCAGGTGATCCTCGTCTACCCGGCGACCTCGACGCTGCACGCGAACACCCACGAGATGCTCTTCTCGCGCGACGGCGAGTCGTGGGAGTCGCTCGAGACCACCGATTCCCCCGGCCAGCAGCAGGCGGAGGCCCAGGTGCCGGGGCTGGGCTACGTGATGATCGCCGGGGTGCCCGCCCCGCCGTCACCGAGCCCGGCAGGAGTGGGGTCGGGCGGCACACCGCCGTTGGCCGTGGCACTGCTGGTCGCCGCCGGCGCCGTCTTCCTGATCGGGATCGGGCTGCTGATCCGCGGCCGGGCGCGTTAGCCGCAGGCGGCCACGAGCAGCGGGTACGGGTTGATCGCGTCCTCGATGATCGAGTACCCGTAGTAGCTCGCCGGCCAGTTCGACGGCATCACGCTCGGGCGGAACTCGAAGTGGTTGTGGTTGACCTCGCCGCCGGCGAGCCCGTCGGAGCCCACGTATCCGATCACGTCGCCGGCCTGCACCGGCCCCAGCTTCGCGATCGAGGTCATGTGCGCGTTGTACGTCGACCCGTACTGTCCTTGCACGTACACGGCCTTGCCGCCGTAGATGTTCGTGGCGTCGCTGGCGACGCCGTCGAACGTCGCGCGGATCGGCGTGCCGAGCGGCGCGACGATGTCGACTCCCTTGTGCAGGTGGTAGCCCCCCACGTACCGGGGAGCACCGAACCCGTCGCCGAACCCCCGCGGCTGGTCGACCGGGCACACCTTGAAGACGCCCTGCCACGCCTCAGGCAGGGCGACCGATCCGTGGCCGCCGTAACCGGTCGCGGCGAGCTCGGCCTGCCACTCCTCGTAGGCCTTCTTGGCCTGCTTCTCATCGCCCTCGGCGTCGGCGAGCGAGGTACGCACATCGGCGAGCACCGCTTGCTGGGCCTCGAGGTCGGCCTGCACCTGCGCCTGCAGCTCCTGGGCCGCCGCCTGGCGGCGCCGTGCCTCGGACTGCAACTCCTCGAGCCGCGCCTCTGCCGCCTCGAGCTCGTGGCGCACGTTGAGCACCGCCTGCGCCAGATCGGCGTCTTCCTGCTGCACGACATCGACGAACTCGATTCGGTCGGAGAGGTCCGAGAGAGACGTCGCGCCGAGGTAGAAGCCGACGTCGGACGCGGGGCCTTCCATGAACACCTCGGCGGCCCGTTCGTTCAACCGCGCTTCGATGCGGGCGGAACGGGCCTCGGCGGCGTCGCGCTCCTCCCGGGTCGCTTGCAGGTTCGCCGTGACCTCCTCGAGGCGACCCGTCGCCTCCTCGAGCTTCTGCATCGCGGTCGCGAGGCGGGCGTCGATCGTCGCCAGCTGTCCCTGGGCGGAATCGAGCTGAGCCGCGACCTGTCGTCGTCGTTCCCGCGCTTCCCGGAGATCATCCTTCGGGGTCGCCGAGCCGCTGGCGGCGGCCAGCGCGACGAGGGCGACGAGCGCGGTCGCGACCGCGACGACGCGGAACGCCACGGGGAAGGAGTGGTGCGTTCTCGTCATGTGTGAGCGTGTACCCATATCGGACCGAGGGAAGGGTTGGCAACCGGCCCGACGCCGTCACAGGCTCCCTCGGGTACGCGGCCGATGCAACCATCCTCGGGCCGAGCGCTCGAACCCTTGAGCCCCGGTCGACCCCGCGGGCACTATCGCCGCAGGTCGGAGGCCAGATCGGGCTCGCGCAGAGCCTGCTTCCAGTGGTGACGTTCGAGCAGATCGCGGGCCTCGCGCATCGCATCCTCGCCTCCCGCGGCATCAGATCCGAACAGGCTCCCCGCCCACCACACCTGCGCCGCCCACACGTTCGTCACGCCTCCGGGGCCCGCCTCGGCCTCGATCGCGGTCGTGGCCTTCATGCGAGCGGTGGCCTCGTCGCCCTCCACGAGGGCTACCAGGCACTCCGCCGTGAGCAGCGCCGTCGACGACCCGGGCTCGCCGTCGGCCAGGCGAGCGGTGGGATCCGAGAGCACCTGGCGAGCCGACGAGGGGTCGCCACGGGTTGCGAGGATGCGCGCGAGCTCGGCCGCGGTCCACGTGACCAACGCCCGTTCCTGCAGGTCGCGGCAGAGCACGAACGCCTCGCGCAGGTCGGTCTCGGCTTCCTCGAGGCGACCGGCGAGACGGTAGATCGCGCCACGATCGCCGAGCGCGCTCGCGAGCTCCCACCGCGCGCCCAGCTCACGGAACGTCCGGATCGCGGCCTCCGAGTGCTCGAGACCCTCGTCGAGCCGCATCAACCGGCGGAGCGAGGCGGCCACCGTCTCGTGCGCGACGGCTGCGGTGAACGCCTGCCCGGCGTCCTCTCCGACGGCGAGAGCTTCGAGTCCGACGCGCAGAGCTTCCTCTTCGTCGCCGGCAGGTGAGATCACGTTGGCGATGCCGACCAGGGCACGCGATTCGCCCCACGGGTCGCCGCCCTCCGCCGAGCGGGCGGCGACGAGCGCCTCGCGGAACATCGCCTCGGCCGTCGGCAGGTCGTTCGACCAGAACGGCACCCAGCCGGCCATGAGCAGGGTGCGGGCGAGCACGTGCGGCTCACCCAACCGGCGTGCCGCCTGCAGCGAGCGTTCGAACAACGCCGCCGCCAGCGGGCGGTCACCGTGGATCGTGAGCGTGATGTCCGCGAGGAACCGCGAACCGTGCGCGCAGACCTTGTCGCTGGAGTCCCCACCGAGCGCGACGGCGCGGCGCAGCGCATACTCGGCGGCGTCGAACTCTCCCAACCAGTAGCGGGCCTCGCCCAACACACTCAGGATCCAGGCCTCCCGGTCGCCCCAGTGATCGTCGGACCCGGCCATGACCAGCGCGCGCTCGTACAGGTCGGCGGCCGACCGCGACTCGATGCGGCGGCGCGCGATGTGGCCGGCGTGGGCGAGGGCGTCGACGGCGCGTTCGGCCAGCGTGCGATCGCCTGGGTTCAGGTCGAGCGCTGCCTGGGCCGCCTGCTCCAGATGGAACGCCACCGTGCGGGGGAAGCGATCGGCCTGGTCGCCCTCCGACAGCTTGTTCGCCACGCGCAGGTGCAGCCGCTGGCGCTCGCGCTTGGCGAGCGAGTCGTAGGCCACGTCGCGGAGCACGTCGGAGCCGAACCGCCACACGCCGGGGCGGTCCTCGTCGCGCATCAGCAGCTCGTCGTCCTCGGCCTCGTCGAGCAGCTCCTGCCGGGGCTCGACGAGAAGGGCGAGCTCCTCGAGGTCGAAACGCCCTTGAGGGAAGACCGACGCCCGGCGCACGAGCTCGCGCGCTGCGGGCGAGAGCTGGTCGATGCGGGCCGCGATCACGGCCTGCACGGTGGGGGGCAGCAGCCGTCCGCTGGGCGCAGGCCCCCACGGCGGCAGATCTCGCTCCTCCCGGCGCAACATGCCCACGATCTCGACGATGAAGAACGGATTGCCCCCAGCGTGCTGGGCGACGCGCTCTGCGTCGTCGTGACGCAAGCCGCCGGCCTCCATCGCGAGCTCGGCGGCGTGGCCGAGCGTGAGCGGCTCGACCCACAGGGTCACGTTATCGGCGATGCCGCCCGCCCAGCTCGGGCGCTGTTCCAGGAACTCCCACCGTGCGACGCAGAGCACCATCAGCGGGACCTTCCGGGCCTCCTTGACGAGCTGCTCGATCAGATCGAGGAGGACGGGGTCGGCCTCCTGCATGTCCTCGAAGACCAGCACCACAGGCCCTCGTGACGCGAGGCCGGTGAGCACGCTCAGCATGCCGCGGCGCACCTCGGCGGCGTGGTAGCGCTGCTCCTCACGGTCGGCGTCGACGCCGAGCGCCATCGCGAGCCGCCGGGCTGCCTCGTCGACGTCATCGTCCTCCACCCATTCCTGCACGAACGAGCGGAGGCGATCGAGCACCTCGTCGTCGGAAGCGCCGCGGTCGGTACCGATCTCGCGGTAGACCATCTGCGCGAGAGGCCAGAACGTGACCTCTTCCTCGAACGCGCTCGAGCGGCCCGCGAGCACGCGCACGCCCTCGGGCAACCCGGCGAGAAACTCCTCGACCACCCGGGTCTTGCCGATGCCTGGCTCGCCGAGCAGCGTCACGAGGTGGGCGCGCTCGCGCACGCGCACGCGCTCGAACGTGTCGGTGAGCAGGGCGAGCTCCCGCCGGCGGTTCACGAGCGAGATGGACCGGCGCGTCTGCGGACCGACGACGCCGATCGCCGGCCACGCGGCCATCGCCTTCTCGAAACCCTTGGCTTCGATCAATCGGCGCTCGCCGAACTCGATCGCGTCGCCGACGAGCAGGCGTGTCCGCTCGCCCACGAGCACCTCGCCGGGACTGGCCGCCTGCTGCAGCCGCGCGCCGATGTTGACCTCGGCCCCGATCACGATGTTGCGATCGGAGGGCGAGCCCACGGCCACCTGGCCGGTGTTCACCCCTACCCGCACATGGACCGGCACCGGCAGCTCCAACCGTGCGCCGATGCGACCCGCCCGCTGCACGATCGCGAGAGCCGCACGGACCCCCCGTTCGGCATCGTCGCCGTGCAGCATCGGCACGCCGAACACGCCCAGCACGGCGTCGCCGATGAAGCCTTCGGCCCGTCCCCCGAGCGCGGTGATCTCATCGGTCACCATGCCGTGGAACGCGGCGAGCACGTCGCGGAAGCGCTCCGGATCGAGCATCGCGGCGAGCTCGGTCGACCCTGCCAAGTCGGCGAAGACCACGGTGACCACCCGGCGCTCGGCTGCCGCGGGCACGACGATCGGCGCGCCGCAGTTCGGACAGAAGTTCGCGTCGGCGGCCACCGTCTGGCCGCATCGACGGCACGCCTCGAGGCCCACCTCCTCCTGCGCAGGAGCGTCGAGCGCGTCCGCGGCCGGGTCCGCCGCGCCCTTCCGGCGGTCCTGCGCGCGCTCCGCGCTCATGCCACGTACTCGATCAGCTGCACCGGGTTGCCGTCGGGGTCACGCACCGTCGCGAACCGGGCGAACCCCTCGACCTCCCCGACGTGATCGTCGACGTGCGCGCCGCGGCCCGTCAGCACGATGCGCACCTCGTCGAGATCGGCGACACGGAACACGATCGTGCCGTTGCCGGGTGACGCCTCGCCACCGCCGTGCAACGCCACCCGGATCGGTCCCGCGTCGAACTCGGCCCACTCGTCCCCGTCTCGCCGTAGGAGAGGAAGCCCGAGCACGTCGCGGTAGAACGCCACCGCGGCCTCCATGTCGCGCACCCAGTAGTAGACGTGGTCGATCTCGCCGATCATGGCCGCGATGGTCGCACGGGCTCGGTGCCTGCGTCACCCGGGCCGAACGGCCGCCGACAGGGCTCGCCCGAGGGGGTAGCCTCCGCTCGTGAACGGCACGGCCCGAGGCTCGGACCTGTCACGGCGCGTCCGATGGACGTTCGCCGCGCTCGTGGCCGTGTTCGTGTTCGGCGTGCTCGGGTACTGGGTGCTCGAGGACTGGTCGTTCCTCGACGCCGTCTACATGACGGTGATCACGCTCACCACGGTCGGGTTCAGAGAGGTCCGCCCACTCGACACCAACGGGCGAGTGTTCACGATCGTGCTGCTCGTGATGGGGGTCGGCCTGGCGCTGATCTCGGTGGCGTTGATCGCGCAGATGGTGGCCGAGAGCCAGCTCGGGGCGCGGAGCAGGAGGAGACGCATGGAACGCGACATCGACCGGCTTCGGGACCACACGATCATCTGCGCCTACGGCAGGGTCGGGCGAGCGGTCGCGCGGGAACTGCGCGCGAACGGACGGGCATTCGTCGTGATCGACCCGCAGGAGGATCTGCGCGAGCGCATGGAAGCCGACGGGGTGCCCTTCCTGATCGACGACCCCTCGAGCGAGGCGGTCCTCAAGCGCGCCGGCGTCGAGCGGGCGCACTCGCTCGTCTGCGCGGTCGACTCCGACGCGACGAACGTCTACATCACCTTGATCGCCCGCTCGATCCGGCCCGACCTGCAGATCGTGGCGCGCGCCTCCGAGCCCGGTTCGCCGGAGCGCCTCGAGCGGGCCGGCGCGGACCGGGTGGTCTCGCCGTTCGTCACGAGCGGCCAGCACATGGCGAAGATGGCGATGCGGCCCGAGCTCGTCGACGTGCTCGGCGAGGAGGAAGAGGGCCGGCCCGCGCTGTCCGTCGAGGAGCGCGTGGTCGCGCACGGCTCCACCCTCGAGGGCCGCCCCGTCGCCGACGCGGGCGGACCGGTGCTCGCGGTACGCCGCGTGGGCGGTCAGGTGATCGCGAACCCGGCCGGCGACCTGCTCCTCGCCGAAGGCGACACGGTGCTCGTGCTCGCAGCCGAGCCGGCCTCGACGGGGCCCGCCTGAGCCCGCTCAGCCCTTGCCGAGGATGCGGGCCTTCTGGGCCTGGAACTCCTCCTCGGTCAGCACGCCCCGCGCGCGCAGGTCGGCCAGGCGCTCCAGCTCGATCGTGACGGACGGCGACGCGGGCGGCGCGCCCGAGCCGTCGGGGCGCGCGGGAGCCGCCGAGGCCGAGCGATGGGCGGACCGCTGCTGGTTCAGCTCCCCCTGATGGAAGATGGTCCGCTGCACCTCCTCGGGGTGACGGATGTGGTCGAACGAGTTCGTTCCGCTCGTGCTCGCCGACTGGATCAGCAGGGTGCCCGCACCCACGATGCGGTCGAAGATGCCCTGCTCGAACCGCACGTCGTTCACCTGCTCCAGCGGGATCTCCATCGAGCGCTTCGCGATGAACCCCTCGCGGCTGATCACCCGGTCGGTCGAGACCACGAAGATCGAGGTCCACCACGCGACCGCCTTCGGCACGACGAACCCGAGCATCAGCGCGAGCCACGCCGCCCAGGCGACCCAGACCACGACGCCGTCGATCTTCGTGGAGAGCCATGACGCGAAGGCGGTGCCGACCAGGAGCGCGATCACCGGCATGGCCAGCGCGACCGGATGCGGCCGCAGCTCCAGGACGACCTCTTCACCCGGGATCAGCAGCTTCCGAGGGAACATGCGCGAGACGCTACCCAAGCGGGAGGTTCCAGGCAACGAGCTGGGTCAGCGGAGGTGCTCGACGTCGTCGGACGCCACGGCCACCGGACCGTCGGCGGTCTCGAGCACCAGCCGTCCCCATGGATCGATCGCGACGGCGACGCCCTCTCGGCGGGTACCGTCGATGGCGACCGCCGCCACCTGCCGCCCCAGGGTGGCCGAGACCGCGGACCAGCGCCCGACGACCTCGCCCACGAACGTCGCCGGGGGCATCCGATATCCGCGCGCGAAGCGCGCGAGGAACCCACCGAGCAGTGGGGCCCGGTCGACCTCACCGAGCCCCCCGGCGTCCTCGACGCCCGGGTCCGCGAGGTTCACTCCGGAGCCGATCACGACCCATCGCACCTCGTCGCCCTGCACCGAGGACTCGGCCAGCACGCCACCCACCTTCCGTCCGGCCACGAGCAGGTCGTTGGGCCACTTGCAGCGCACCTCGAGGCTCGTCGCGTCCGTCGCCGCCTCCGCCCAGGCGGCGCCGGCGAGCAGCGTCAGCAGGCCCAGCCGGTCGGGGCGCATCGCCGGGCGGAGCACGAGCGAGGTCATGAGCGAATCGCCGGGGCGGTCGAGCCAGGTCCGGCCTCTCCGGCCTCGCCCGGCCGTCTGGTGTCCGGCGCCGACGAGCGTCCACTCGTGAGCGCCGTCCTCGGCGAGCGCGACGGCGTCGGCGTTCGTGGACCCGGTAACCTCCTGCCAGTGCACGGAGGCGGAGAGACCCGCGAGGGCTGCGGCTCGTTCCAGTTCGGTCGCCGTCATCGTCATCGCCCCACGTTGACTCGCGTCGAGAGTCCGGAGAGTATCCCGGGCCAGTACCCGCCGAGGAAGCGCCCGAGGAAACGGACGGTGGTCCTGCCAGTGAGGCAGTCATGAGGCCCAAGGTGCTGATCGCGAACCGCGGCGAGATCGCCGTCCGCATCATCCGCACCTGTCGCGAACTCGGTATGACGAGCGTCGCCGTCTACTCCGACGCGGACCGCGACGCCATGCACGTGGAGATGGCCGACCAGGCCTTCCGTATCGGGCCGGCCCAGGCCTCGTCCTCGTACCTGTCGATCGAGGCGATCGTCGACGCGGCCCGTCGCGCCAAGGCGACGCTGATCCACCCCGGGTACGGCTTCTTGTCGGAGCGGGCCCACTTCGCCGAGGCCGTGGCCGAGGCGGGGCTCACGTTCGTCGGCCCGCCGCCGCAGGCGATCGAGATGATGGGTGACAAGGCGGCCGCCCGCCGCGCCGCGGACGCGAGCGGCATGCCGATCGTGCCCGGCACGCCCGAGCCCGTCGACGCGAAGCAGGCGAGGAAGCAGGCCGAGCGCATCGGGTTCCCGTTGCTCGTGAAGGCCGCCTTCGGTGGCGGCGGCAAGGGCATGCACATCGTGCGCGACGCCGGCCACCTCGAGGAGGCGCTGAAGCGCGGGGCGCGTGAGGCGCAGTCCTACTTCGGGCGACCCGAAGTCTTCCTCGAACGCTACGTGGACCGCGCCCACCACGTCGAGGCGCAGATCCTCGCTGATACCCACGGCAACGTCGTGTTCCTCGGGGAACGCGACTGCACCGTGCAACGGCGCCACCAGAAGCTGATCGAGGAGACACCCTCGACCGCGATCGACGACACGATGCGCCAGCGGCTCGCCGACGCGTCGATCGCGCTCGCGCGCGAGACCGGCTACGTGAACGCAGGCACGATCGAGTGCATCGTCGACGAGGACGGCGACTTCTACTTCCTGGAGATGAACACGCGCCTGCAGGTGGAGCACACCGTGACCGAGATGGTCACGGGCCTCGACCTCGTCGCCCTGCAGCTCGAGATCGCGATGGGCGCCTCGATCGCCGGTCTCTCCGTCGAGCCGAGGGGAGCCGCGATCGAATGCCGCATCAACGCCGAGGATCCCGGGCGAAACTTCATGCCGGGGCCAGGGCACATCACCGGCTACGTCGAGCCCGCCGGCCCCTTCGTCCGCGTCGACGCCGGATTCGGCCAGGGGGGGGAGATCCCCGGCGACTACGACTCGATGTTCGCGAAGCTGATCGTCGCGGGCACCGACCGCGAGCAGGCCCGCCGGCGGATGATCCGCGCGCTCGGCGAGTACACGGTCGAGGGTGTGCCGACCACGATCCCTGCGCATCTGTGGGTGCTCGAGTCCAAGGAATTCAAGACGGGACGCCACACGACCACGTGGGCCGAGCGCGCCCTCGCCGAGGCCGACCTGCCGGCGCAGGCCGAGCTCGGCCCGTCGGGCCCGACGGCGCGTGAGGGACGCCCTGCCGACATCCTCGTGGAGGTCGACGGCCACCGGGTGCCCGTGCGCGTGTTCGACGAGCGCCGCGGCGTGGCCCCCAAGCCCCCCGAGGCCCACGCCGCCGGCCACCAGGAGCACGTGCATGGAGAGGTCCGCGCCGAGATGCAGGGCACGATCGTCAAGGTGCTGGTCGAGAAGGGTCAGGACATCAGGGCGGGCGAGGTGATCTGCATCCTCGAGGCGATGAAGATGGAGAACCACATCGCCGCCACCCGCGACGGCGAGGTCACCGACCTGCCGATCCGCGCCGGCCAGGTCGTCGAGACCGGCCAGGTTCTCGCGGTGATCGACTAGCCTTCGTCCTCGTCTTCCTTCCAGCCCAGGAACCGCGACACCGCCTCGAGGTAGACCTCAGGCTCTTCCACGAACGTCATGTGCCCGCTGGCCTCGAAGACCAGCAGCTGGGCGTCCGCGATCCCGTCCGCGATCGCCGCCGACGCCTCGGGAACGCAGGTGCGATCCGAGCGGCCGGCAAGCACCAGCGTAGGAACGGACACCTCGTCGAGACGATCCTCGACCTCGATCGCGCCCTGCTCGCCGCCGGCGAAATGCCGCAGCACGTCGGGCGAGTAGATCATGCCGGCGCTGCGCAGCCGGTACTCCTCGATCCGGGAGTCGCCCGGGAACGCGAAGTGGAACGGCCATTGATCGCGCATCAGGTCCTCGAATTCCTTGGACGTCGACACCTCGGGCTCGCGCGCGAACGACGCGGCCACCTGGTCGCGCAGGTCAGCGGGCTCGAGCGCGCGAAGGTTCTCGTCGACGCGCTCGAGGAACCGCGCAGAGGGAACACCGCTGCTCACGATCACGGCCGCCGCCGAGCCCGGGTAGTCGACCGCCTGCTGCAGCGCTACGAAGGCGCCGTAGGAGTGCCCCAACACCGCCCAGCGCTCGAGGTGCATCGCCCGGCCGAGCATGACCACGTCTTGCGCATGACGCTCGAGCGTCCATGTCTGTGGTGACGGCCGCTCGGAGCGCCCACACGCCCGGAGATCGACGAGCACGAGGCGTACCCCCCGCTCGGTGAGCGGATCGAGGTAGTCGGCGAACTCGTGATGGTCGAGCCCAGGCCCGCCGTGCAGGACGAGCAGCGGCACACCGTCGTCATGACCACGCTCGACCACCCAGAGGGAGGTGTCGTCGATCTCCACCAAACGGCCCGGACAGCTCATGGCTCGGGCGCCCCCCACCCGTCACGGCCCGTGATGCGGAACCCGCCGTCCTTCAGTCTGTAGCGCCGGTTGATCATGATGATCAGCGGGGTGAGCGGCTCGGTGAGCCGGGCGTTCGCGAGCGGCCCGGCGTCGACCCAACGCATGCCGGGCACGGAGTCGATCAGCTCCCCGACCCTTCGCTTCGCCGTCTCGTCGTCGGCGCAGAGCAGCGCGTCGGACGCGATCTCCTCGTCGAGCGCCATCAGGGTGTGTGCGCCGATCGTGTGGAAGCCGGCCACCACCGAGACGCCGTCGGGCACGAGTGAGGCCGCCAGCTCGGCCGCCGATCCCTGCCAGGGGCGGATCGCCTCCCACGCCTTGCCGCCGACCGCCGCCATCAGCGGGCTCGTCGCGTCGAGCACGACCTGTCCATGCTGCAGGGCGGGGGCGATCGAGGCGTAGATCTCGATCATGCCGGCGAAGGGCACGGTCACGACGACGATGTCGGCGCCGAGCACCGACGGCGCGTTCTCCGCCCCCTCGACGTCGACGGCTTCGCCGAGCGCTTCCTTAGCCCGCGTGACCGCGTCGGTCGCTCGCTCGGACGACCGCGAGCCGATCGTCACCCGGTGGCCGGCCAGGAGCAGGCGCAGCGCGAGGCCGAAGCCTTCCTTCCCCGTGCCCCCGACGATCGCGACGTCCATCGTGCGTGGAAGCCTACGGGAAGCGGACCTGAACACGGGAACGCCTCGACCGGCTTCGATAGGGTCCCGCGTCGTGGAGACCGCGACCTGGCTGATCGAGCTCGGGGTCGGGTCGGCCTGCCTGGTCGTCGCCATCCTCGCCCTTCGGAACCCGCGCCTGCGGCTTGCCGGTGTCGTCCTGCTCGTCGCGGGGGTCGCGGCAGCCGGTCATGCGACGACGCAGCTCATCGGCGACTAGTCTATCTTGGAGTAGTTGCGTGAGCCGCACACGCGACGAGCGAGGACGAACGAGGAACCCCGCCGGCTCCGCCGGCGGGGCCCTGGGCTCGCGCCGATGAAGGACGTCACGCCGGAGGCGGCGTGAAGTCCTGGTCGATCACGATGAACCGGTAGTTCGACGCGTTCGTGCCGACCGCCATGACCTGGTAGGCGTGTGCAGCCTCCAGCTCGGAGACGTCGGGCCCGATCACGGGCACGAAGTCGTTGTGGGCGGCCGCCCAGTACGCGTAGACGCCCGGCGGCACCTCGAGGGCGAACTCCTCACCCTTGGCGATGCCGTCGCCCGGCGTGATCTCGGTCCCGTTGGCCCACACATCGACCTTCGGCGCCTTCGCCGTGTGCCGGACCTGCAGGATCGCGTCGCCGATGTCGGTGAACACGACGTCGTTGTCGAACGCCTGCAGGAACGGGTCACCCGACTTCACGTAGGCGACCACCGTGACGTTGTCGCCCGCCTCGATCTCGAGCGAGGCGCCGACGAGCAGGGTGCCCTTGCCGGACTGGGCGGGCGTGCGCACCTTCACCTTGTAGACGCCGGGCGCGACGTTCTCGAGCGTCGCCACCTTGCCGTAGCGCCAGTTCGACAGCACCTCGTCGCCTGCGATGTACACGTCGACCTTCTGGCCCGGGATGCCGTGCGCGAGGAACACCGTCGCGTCGGTGACCGGACCGGCCGACACTCCACCGACGAGCAGGCCGATCACGAGGGCTCCCGCCGCGAGCGCTCCGAGGGATCGCTTCCTCATGTCGCCCCCTCCTTCCATCGGACCGGGGCGTCTGCCCGATCCACGACCGGAGCGACTCCGAGGGGACCACGACCGCACTCCTCGAGCAGGATCGCGATCGAGGCGCTCCCGCCGTTCACCTCCAGCGTACGAGCGCTACGGTCGGTTCCCTTCGGGAGGAACGAACCGACGGTCAGACGGTGGGCCGGTACTCGCCGAATACCCCTCGCAGGGCGTCGCTCACCTCGCCGAGGGTCGCGCGAGCCCTGAGCGCGTCCTTCATCGGCGGCAGCAGGTTGCCCGTCCCACCGGCGGTCTCGGCCACCGCGTCGAGGGCGGCGTCGACGACCGCCTGGTCCCGACTCGCGCGCAGCGCCCGCACGCGCTCGACCTGCTGGGCGGTCTCCGCTTCAGAGATGCGCTGCAGCTCGACCGGCTGTTCCTCGGCGTCGACGAACCGGTTCACGCCGACGACCACCCGCTCCCCCGACTCGATGCCCTGCTGGATGCGGAACGCGGCCTCGTGGATCTCCTCCTGGTAGAAGCCCGCCTCGATCGCGCGCACGGCGCCGCCCATCGCATCGATCTTCCCGATGTAGTCGGTCGCGAGACGTTCGAGCTCGTCGGTGAGCGATTCGACGTAGTACGAGCCCGCGACCGGGTCGACCGTCTCGGTCAGGCCCGGCTCGTAGCCGATCACCTGCTGCGTGCGCAGCGCGATCGTGGCGCTGTGCTGGGTCGGGAGCGCGAGCGCCTCGTCGAACGCGTTCGTGTGCAGCGACTGGGTGCCGCCGAGCACGGCGGCGAGCGCCTCGAGGGCCGTGCGCACGATGTTCACCTCGGGCTGCTGCGCCGTGAGCGTCGCGCCGCCGGTCTGCGTGTGGAACCGCAGCATCCAGCTCCTCGGGTCCTTCGCCTCGAACCGCTCGCGCATGATGCGCGCCCACATGCGCCGGGCCGCGCGGAACTTCGCGATCTCCTCGAAGAAGTGCATGTGGCAGGCGAAGAAGAACGAGAGGCGTGGCGCGAAGTCGTCGACGCCGAGCCCCGCGTCGAGCGCGGCCTGCACGTAGGCGATGCCGTCGGCGAGCGTGAACGCGATCTCCTGGGCGGCGGTCGAGCCGGCTTCCCGCATGTGGTAGCCGCTGATCGAGATCGTGTTCCAGCGGGGGATGCGCTCGCCGCAGTACGCGAACAGGTCGGTGATCAGGCGCATCGACGGGCCGGGCGGATAGATGTAGGTTCCGCGCGCCGCGTACTCCTTCAGGATGTCGTTCTGCACGGTGCCGCTGATGTCGGTCGAGGCCACGCCCTGGTCCTCGGCGACGAGCTCGTAGAGCAGCAGCAGCATCGGCGCGGTCGCGTTGATCGTCATTGACGTCGAGACGCGATCGAGCGGGAGGCCCTCGAGCAGCCTCGCCATGTCGTCGACGGAATCGATCGCGACGCCGGTCTTGCCGACCTCGCCCTCGGCGCGGGGGTGGTCCGAGTCGAGGCCCATCTGCGTCGGGAGGTCGAAGGCCACCGACAGGCCGGTCTGCCCTTGGTCGAGCAGGTACCGGAAGCGCGCGTTCGTCTCGTCGGCGGTCGCCATGCCGGCGTACTGGCGCATCGTCCAGAGGCGGTGGCGATACATCGTCGGATACACGCCGCGCGTGAACGGGTACTCCCCCGGCTCGCCGAGATCGCGCGCCGGGTCGAACCCGCGCGCCGCCAGGTCGTCGGCGGTGTAGACGGGCTGCAGCTCGATGCCGGAATCGGTGGTGCGTCGCTCGTCGCCGGGTGCCATCGTCCGAAGCCTACTCAGGTCGCCGGTCGGTAGCCTTGGGGCCATGGACATCGTCGACCCTCGCATCGAGGCCTACACCGCGTCGCTCCACGCCCGCCACGACGAGCCCGTGCTGCTCGAGATGGAAGCCGAGGCGCGCGAGCTCGGCTTTCCGATCGTCGGGCGGAACGTCGGCGTCACGCTCTGGACGCTCGCCGCATCGATCGGCGCTCGTCGCGTGTTCGAGCTGGGCTCGGGCTTCGGGTACTCGGCCTACTGGTTCGCGAAGGCCACCGGCGCCGAGGGCGAGATCCACCTTACCGACGGCGACGCCGCCAACGAGCGGAAGGCGGCCGACTACCTGGGGCGCGCCGGCGTCTGGGAGCGTGTCACGTATCACGTCGGCGACGCGCTCACCTCGTTCGCGGCCGTCGACGGCGAGTTCGACGTCGTCTACGACGACATCGACAAGCACGGGTATCCCGATGCCTGGCGTGCCGCTCGCGACCGGGTACGCATGGGGGGCCTCTACATCTGCGACAACACGCTCTGGTACGGGCGGGTGCCGCCCGACGGCGAGCCGCCGGACGACCTCACCGGCGCGATCCGCGAGCACAACGCGATGGTGGCGGCCGACGACCGCTACGTAACGACGATCCTGCCGATCCGCGACGGCGTGTTGGTGGCCCTCCGCACGTCATGACCCCGCACCGTGTGAGCCGATCTGCATGGGTGAGCCTCTGCCGGAACGGAGTACACTCCGCGCCGTCCGCTGGACGCCTCGGCTGACTCGCTCGCCGGGGCGCGAGATAGCCTGAGGGTGATCGCCGTGGCCACCAGACTCCGCAAGAAGCAGAAGGACGACTTCGGCTCTCCATATCTGGGCCACGAGGGCCAGTGGTCCTGGATCTTCCACCGCATCACCGGCGTGGCCGTGATCCTGTTCCTGTTCGCCCACGTCGTCGACACCGCCGTGATCGGCTGGGGTCCGGAGGCCTACGACCGGGTCACCGAGGCGTACAAGAACCCCGCGGTCCACGTGCTCGAGCTGGGCCTCGTGCTCGCGGTGCTCTTCCACTCGATCAACGGCATGAAGATCACCTTGATCGACTTCTTCCCGAGCCTGGCCGGTCACATCAAGGTGGTCGGGCGCACATCGGCCGCAATCTTCCTCGTCTCGGCGATCGCGGTCACCGCGATCATGGGCAAGCAGATCCTGGACCTGCTGTGAGCGGAGCGAGCTGATGGCGACCACGATCGAACGACCGTCGACCCCCGAGGGCGGGGCGCCGCAACCACCCCAGCGCGACTACACGCGAGGGCGCGAGCGGCCCGTGGGCGGCTTCGAGCTCTGGATGTGGCTGTTCATGCGCATCAGCGGCATCATGCTGCTCGTGTTGGCGCTCGGCCACACGCTGATCATGCATCTGCCCGCCGGCGGCGTGGACCGCGTCGACTTCGGCTTCGTCGCGGCCCGCTGGGGAAGCCCCTTCTGGCGCACGTGGGACTGGATGCTGCTCACGCTCGCGCTGATCCACGGCATCAACGGGTTGCGCAACATCACGCTCGACTACGTGCGCAAGCCCGGCGTGCGCTTCGCGATGAACATGGTCTTCTACGTGCTCGGCTTCGTGCTCTTCGTGCTGGGCTCGGTCATCGTCGTGACGTTCGACCCGACCGACTGGCCACCGGTGGCGTAGCGATGGCCACCATCACGGAGGCATAGCGATGGCCACCATCTGGAGGGCGTAGCGATGGCCACGACCCACACCTACGACGCGCTCGTGATCGGCGCCGGCGGCGCCGGCATGCGCGCCGCGATCGAACTCAGCGATCAGGTGCGCACGGCGGTGATCTCGAAGCTGTACCCGACGCGCTCACACACGGGCGCCGCGCAGGGCGGCGTCTGCGCGGCCCTCGGCAACACCGAGGAAGACAACCCCGAGTGGCACGCCTTCGACACCGTGAAGGGGGGCGACTACCTCACTGACCAGCCGGCTGCACAGCTGATGGCCGAGGAGGCGATCGACGCGATCTACCAGCTCGAGCGGTGGGGGCTGCCGTTCAACCGCACCCCCGACGGGCGCATCGATCAGCGCCGGTTCGGCGGCCACACCGCCAACCACGGCGAGCGTCCCGTTCGACGTGCCTGCTACGCCGCCGACCGCACGGGTCACATGATCCTGCAGACGCTCTACCAGCAGTGTGTGAAGCGCGACGTGCGCTTCTTCAACGAGTTCTACTGCCTCGACCTGCTGCGCGACGCTGCCGGCGCGGCCACGGGCGTCGTCGCCTACGAGCTCGCGACCGGTGAGCTGCACGTCTTCCGGGCGAAGTCGATCGTCTTCGCGACCGGCGGGTACGGCCGCATGTTCAGCGTGACCTCGAACGCGCACGCGCTCACCGGCGACGGCCCCGCGGTCGTCTGGCGCCGAGGTGTGCCGCTCGAGGACATGGAGATGTTCCAGTTCCACCCGACGGGGCTCGCGAAGCTCGGCGTGCTGCTCAGCGAGGCGGCCCGCGGTGAGGGCGGCATCGTGCGGAACAAGGACGGCGAGCGCTTCATGGAGCGCTACGCACCCACGATCAAGGACCTCGCCCCGCGCGACATGGTGAGCCGCGCGATCTACCAGGAGATCAAGGAGGGCCGCGGCGGAGGGCCGAACGGCGATTGGGCCTACCTCGACATCACCCACCTCGACCCGAAGGTGATCGAGGAGAAGCTGCCCGACATCACCGAGTTCGCCCGCGTCTACCTGAAGGTCGAGCCGACGAAGGAACCGGTGCCGATCCAGCCGACCGCGCACTACGCGATGGGCGGCATCCCCACCGACGTCGACGGCCGGGTGGTCGAGGGGTCCGACGAGACGCCGATTTCGGGCCTGTACGCGGCCGGCGAGTGCGCGTGCGTGAGCGTGCACGGCGCGAACCGCCTCGGCACCAACTCGCTGCTCGACCTCGTGGTGTTCGGTCGCCGCGCGGGCGCCGACGCCGCCCGCCACGCCAGGGAAGCCCCGCTCGGCGAGGTGCCGCAGCGACCGACCGAGCGGACCCTCTCGATGCTGAACGGCGTGCTCGAGCGCTCCGAGGGCGACAACGCGGCCGACATCCGCAAGGAGCTGCAGACGAACATGTTCGACCTCGCGTTCGTCGTGCGCAGCGAGGAGAGCCTGTCGAAGATGGAGGAGATCATCGGTGGGCTCCAGGAGCGCTACGCGCGGGTCGCGATCACCGACAAGGGCGCCCTGTACAACACCGACCTGTTGGAGACCGTCGAGGTCGGCTACCTGCTCGACTGCGCGCAGGCCCTCGTGGTCAGCGCGCGCGCCCGCACCGAGAGCCGCGGCGGCCACTACCGCGACGACCACCCGCTGCGCGACGACGCGAACTGGTTGAAACACACGCTCGCGTACCGCAACGACGACGGCTCGATCCGGCTGGACTTCAAGCCGGTGAAGATGGGTCCCTACGTGCCGATGGAGAGGAAGTACTGATGGCGACGCCCGCCGACGTGCTGCAGGACTCCGACCGTCGGCGGGCGGGTGGTTCCACCGGTCAGGTCACGCTCACCCTGAAGATCCGCCGCTTCAACCCCGAGGTCTCCCAGGATTCCTGGTGGGACGAGTTCACGGTGCAGGCCGACCCGCTGGACCGGCTCGTCGAGGTCCTGCACCAGGTGAAGTGGTACCAGGACGGCACGCTGAGCTTCCGGCGCTCGTGCGCCCACGGCATCTGCGGCTCCGACGCGATGCTGATCAACGGCCGCAATGCCCTCGCGTGCAAGGTGCTCGTCGACGACGTCGGCTCGAAGGTCACGATCGAGCCGATCCGAGGCCTGCCCGTGCTGAAGGATCTGATCGTCGACATGGACCCGTTCCTCGATGGCTACAAGAGCGTGCTGCCCTTCCTGATCAACGACTCCGGCGAGCCCGAGAAGGAGCGTCTGCAGTCGGCCGAGGAACGCGCGCGCTTCGACGACACGACGAAGTGCATCCTGTGCGCCGCGTGCACGACCTCGTGCCCGATCTTCTGGGGGGACGAGGGCTACGTCGGCCCCGCCGCGATCGTGAACGCGCACCGGTTCATCTTCGACTCGCGCGACGAAGCCGGCCGCGAGCGGCTGAAGATCCTGTCGGAGAAGACCGGCGTCTTCCGCTGCCGCACGACCTTCAACTGCACCGAGGCGTGCCCCCGCGGGATCCAGGTCACGAAGGCGATCCAGGAAGTGAAGCGCTCGATCCTGTTCGACCGCTTCTGAGGTCGCAGGTCCGTACCCCTGCAGGGCAACGCAGGGTACGCTCCCCCCGAGAGCGGGGGTCAGGTGGACGAAGAGCCGGGCGGGACGGGCGTCGAGCCCGAGCAGGGACAGATCCGCACGTTCCTGATCGCCGACGTCCGCGGCTGGACCCTGTTCACGCAGCAGCGCGGCGACGAGGTGGCCGCGAAGCTCGCAGCCAAGTTCGCCGGCATCGCCCGCGAGGTGGTCGCGCAACGCGGCGGCGAGGTGATCGAGCTCCGTGGCGACGAGGCGCTCGCGGTCTTCACGTCGACCCGCCAGGCCGTGCGGGCAGCCGTCGACCTGCAGGAGCGCTTCGTCGAGGAGACGATCGACGACCCCGAGCTGCCGTTGCCCGTGGGGATCGGGCTCGACGCGGGGGAAGCCGTCCCCGTCGAGGGCGGCTACCGGGGAGGCGCGCTCAACCTCGCCGCCCGCCTGTGCGGGCAGGCGAAGGCCGGCGAGATCCTCGCGAGCCGAGGCATCACCCATCTCGCGCGCAAGGTCGAGGGCGTCCGCTACCTCGACAAGGGCACGGTCCGTCTGAAGAACCTCACCGATCCGGTCGAACTCGTCCGCGTCGTGCCCGAGGGCGTCGATCCTGCCGAACGGCTGCAGGCGGCATTGCCGGCGCCCGAGGCCGCCCCTCGTCGCCCGGTCGGCCCCATCCTGATCGCGGCGGCGGTCGCGATCGCCCTGGCGATGACCACCGTGGTCGTCCTGATCCGTGATGAACCCACGACGATCGCGGCGGGAACGGTGGGGCTGCTCGACGGCTCAGGGGGCCTCGTGGGCTCCGTCGAGGTCGGCGAGCTCCCTCGAGGCGTGGTCGAGGGGCTGGGGGCGTTGTGGGTCACCGACCAGGAGTCGAGCACGCTGGTGCGGGTCGATACCGAGACGTTCCGGGTGGACGAGCGCATCCCGGTGGGGGCCGGGCCCACGGGTGTGACCACGGCGGGCGGCTTCGCCTGGGTCGCGAACACCGACGACCGCACGATCTCGGTCGTGGATCCGCAGGCGCATCGGGTCGTGCAGACGATCGTCGTCGGCAACGGGCCTGCGGGGATCGTCGCCGCCGATGACCGAATCTGGGTGGCGAACAGCGTCGATGCCACCGTCACGGAGATCGCCGCCGGAGACGGCGCGGTGGTCGCCACCTATCCGGTGGGCGATCGCCCGGTCTCACTGGCGGCCGCCTCCGGTGCCATCTGGGTGGCGAACGAGGGCGGGGGGACCGTGAGCCGGGTAGCGAGCGGCGACGGCGTGACCCAGTCGATCCCCGTCGGGCGAGCCCCGGTGTCGATCGCCTACGGAGCCGAGGCCCTCTGGGTCGCGAACGCCGAGGACGGGACCGTGACCCGCATCGACCCCTCGACCGGCACGGTGACGGGCACCGCCCGGCTCAGCGGCTCACCCGTCGCCCTCACCGCCGGCGCCGAGGCAGCCTGGGCCGCCGACGCGGGCGGAACGATCGAGCGGATCGACGCCTCCACCACGAACGTCACCGACACGTACGAAGTCGGGAACGCGCCGCGCGTCCTCGCGGCCGACGGGGACGGCTTGTGGATCGGCGTACAGGCGTCACCGGCGTCCCACCGTGGAGGGACGCTGCGGATCGTATCGGAGCAAGGGGTCACCACGATCGACCCCGCCAGCCCCAACGCGCTCGGCGGCCCACCGGCCTCGGTGATCTCGTCCGTCTACGACGGCCTGGTGACCTTCCGTCGCGCCGGCGGGGCGGCCGGCCTGACCGTCGTCGCCGACCTCGCGGCGACCGTGCCCGTGCCGACCGATGACGGCCGGACCTACACGTTCCGGCTCCGGGACGGGGTCCGCTTCTCGGATGGCCGCGAAGTCGAACCGCAGGACGTGGTGGCGACGTTCGAACGGATCTACACGATGCGGCGCGGATGGGCGCGATCCCTGCTGCCGGAGATCGTCGGCGGACCGGCATGCGTGGAGCAGGATCCGGCGGGATGCGACCTGTCCCGAGGGGTGATCGCCGACGAGGATGCCCGCACGGTCACGATCCGCCTCACCCGACGCGCCCCCGACTTCCTCACGATCCTCGCGAGCCTCAATTTCGTGATCCTGCCCGCGGACACCCCGCTGGCGATCGAGGAGCCCGCTCCCGGCACAGGCCCGTACGTGATCAGCGAGATAGCGAAGGACGGCTCGGCCGTGCTGACGCGGAACGAGGAGTTCCGGGAGTGGTCGGCCGACGCGCAACCCTCAGCGTTCGCCGATCGCGTCGAGTTCGCCGCAGGGGTCGCCCCTCCCCAGCAGGTTGCGACCGTGGAGGAAGGGGACGCCGATCTGGCGGCTGACGGCGTCCCGTACGAACTGCTCGACGCGCTCGACCGCCGAGCCTCCGATCAGCTCGTGCGATCGCAGGCCTTCTTGATCTTGGCCTTCGCCCTCAACACGGTGGACGGGCCCTTCGAGAACCCCGACGCCCGCCGGGCAGTCGCGAACGCGCTCGACCGTGCGTCGCTCGCGGAGCTCTTCCTGACGATTGGGATCGTCCAGGAGACCCCCGTGACGTGTCAGGTGATTCCGTCGAACCTCCCGGGGTACGCCCCGTACTGCCCGTTCGGGCGGCCGGGCGACGTGGAGGGCTCCTGGGCTGGGCCGGACATGACCCGGGCCCAGGAGCTGATCCGTCGATCCGGCACGGCGGGCGACGAGGTGGTGTTGGCGATCACGCAGTTCCAGAAGGATCTCGCGAGCCGCATCGCCCCGACCCTCCGAGACCTCGGGTACGACGTCGAGGTCAGGATCGTACGTGTCGAACAACCGGGGCTCCTTTTCGGGGAGGACCTGCCGTCGGATGCTGACCTGTCCCTGATCGCGTGGGTGCAGGTGTACCCGTCTGCGGCGGAGTTCCTCGTGCCGCTGCTCGCGTGCGTATCGCCGTCGGGGGGGCACTCGATCAAAGGCGTCGAGCAGAACACCTTCAACCTTTATGACTTCTGTCGCCCCGATCTCGACCGTCGGATGCAGCGGGCGCTGGACCTGAAGCTCACCGACCCGTTCGGATCCGCCCGGGCGTTCGAGTCGATCGACCACGATGTCGTCGACCTGTCGCCGCTGATCCCGTATGCGACCGCGAACAACCTCTACCTGGTGTCGGAAGGGGTCGGTAACGTGCAGGCGAACCCACAGCTCGGCGGCGTCCTGATCTCCCAGATGTGGATCCGCTGACGCTATCGGTCCACGCAGGCGTCGACGGATCCCTGGGAGACTGCCGCGATGCTGACCGAAGCGATCGGGAACGTGCTGCCGGCCGCGGCCGCGGTGGCGCTGAGCCCGATCCCGATCGTCGCTGTCGTGCTCGTGCTGGGCAGTCCCCGGGCGCGCACGGCCGGGCCGGCCTTCGCGCTCGGCTGGGTGGCGGGGCTGGGCGTCGTGAGCGTGACCGTCACCCTGGTGGCCGGCGGAGCCCCCGAGACGAACGACGGTGTCGACACCGGCATCAGTTGGGGCCTCGCGACGATCGGCCTGGCGTTCCTGGTGATGGCGGCACGCCAGTGGCGGAAGCGGCCGAGGCCGGGTGAGCAGCCACAGATGCCCGCCTGGATGGCGACCGTCGGATCGGTCTCGTGGCCACGAGCGCTGGTGCTGGGCCTCGCGCTGTCGGCCGCGAACCCGAAGAACCTCGCGCTGACCCTCGCCGCGTCGGCATCGATCGCGCAGGCAGGGCTGGAGACCGGCGAGACGCTGATCGCCGATGCCGTCTTCGTCGCGATCGGCTCGGTCACGGTCGTCGGAGCGGTGCTGTTCGCGCTCGTCGCTCCTCGGGTGGCCACCCGACCTCTGGACTCGGTCCGACGGTTCATGACCGACAACAACGCGACGATCATGATGGTGCTGCTCCTCGTGCTCGGGCTGAAGATCCTGGGCGACGCGATCGGGGGCCCGTAAGCACGTCCGCCGCGAGTCGCCGCTCGTGGCTCCGGTATCGTTCCCCGCGATGGCCCACCGCGTGACCCTGATACCCGGCGACGGCATCGGCCCCGAGGTGGCCGCGGCCGCCCGCATCGTGCTCGACGCCGCCGACGTCGGCATCGAGTGGATCGAGCGCCCCGCCGGTACCGCGGCGCTCGAGGACTACGGCGAGCTGATGCCCGAGGAGACCCTCGACGCGATCCGCGAGAGCCGGGTGGCGCTCAAGGGCCCGATCACGACCCCGGTCGGCACTGGGTTCCGAAGCGTGAACGTCGCCCTCCGCCAAGGGCTCGACCTGTTCGGGGCCGTGCGGCCCGCGCGGGCGCTCCCGGGCGTGCCCATCCGCCACCCGAGCGTCGACCTCGTCGTCGTGCGCGAGAACACCGAGGACCTCTACGCGGGCATCGAGTTCGAGCGTGGCTCACCCGAGGCTGCCGCGCTCCGAGATGAACTGCGCGCCCTCGGCGGGTACGAGCTCCGTGAGGACGCCGGTCTCACCGTGAAGCCGATCAGCGTGAGCGGCACCCGGCGCATCGTGCGCTTCGCCTTCGAGTACGCGCAGCGCAACGGTCGAAAGAAGATCACCGTCGGCCACAAGGCCAACGTGATGCGCTACTCCGACGGTCTCTTCCTGCACACCGCGGAGCAGGAATCCCGCGCCTATCCCGACGTCGCCTGGCAGGAGATCCAGATCGACCACCTCACGAGCCGCCTCGCCCGCATGCCCGGCGAGTTCGACGTGCTGCTGCTGCCGAACCTGTACGGCGACATCATCAGCGACCTGTGCGCGGGCCTCGTCGGCGGCCTCGGCCTGATCCCCGGGGCGAACATCGGGTGGGAGTACGCGGTCTTCGAACCCGTGCACGGCAGCGCCCCCGACATCGCCGGCCAGGGCAAGGCGAACCCGATCGCGATGATCCTGTCGGGAGCGATGCTGCTGCGCCACGTCGGCGAGCTCGCTGCGGCCGAGAACGTGGAGTGGGCGGTCGACGAGGTCCTCTCACGCGGGGAAATCCGCACCGCCGACCTCGGCGGAACCTCGACGACGATGAGGGTGGCCGAGGAGATCGCGACCCAGGTCACCGCCTGGGAACATAGCCCGAGCTGAGCCCTTCAGTGATCGTGGTTCCCGTGGGGACCCCGACCGGGGTCCCGGTCCTCCAGGCTTCAGCAGCCGGGCTGGCCGTGGTTCCCGCAGCAACCCCCGTTCACGAGTGACTTCGCGCGGTTACGGAACGTGACCCCGACCTTCTCGGCGAATCCGTCGTCGGAGTTGCGCCAGTTCGTGAAGAACGAACCGACGTGGTAACGCAGTTGCTCGCGGAACGTCGCCATGACTCGATGCTACCCGCGTGCTGCGTCGGGGCCGGGTGCTTGGAGCGACGTGCATGGGATGCCACGATGCGCCGATGAGCGAGCCCTCCGGCACCCCTGCGGACACCGGCAGCGACACCTCGATGCGCCTGGCCGGATTCGGCCTCACGGCGCTCGGGGGCCTGCTCATCGGGGTCGGTGCCCTGATGCCGTGGGTGCGGTCTTCCCTCGAGGGACTCCCCGACGCCATCTCCCCCACCTACTACGGCGTCGACCTTCCCGCCGGGCTGATCGCCCTCGGAGCCGCGACCGTCGTGCTCGTCGGGCTCGCGATCACGCGGCTGGCTTCGTCGCCCAGGGCTCGACGCGTCGCCGCCGGCGCGGTCGTGGCTGCCTCCTGCGTCGCCCTCGCGGTCGCGGGAGCGGCCCTCGTCACCGCCGCCGCGCGGTTCGAGTCGACCGCTGTCGACGACATCCTCGCCGACCTCGACCCCTCGGGGAACGCGACCCAGGAGCAGCGACAACAGGTCGAGGAGCTGGTCGTAACACGCATCGCGCCCGGCCCGTTCGCCGTGCTGGGTGGCGGCGTCCTCGGCGTGGTGGGTGGCGTCCTCCTGCTGTCGTGGGCGAGCCGTGGCTCGACCGCGGTCGCTCCTCGTTTCCCGAACGTCGGTGGTCGACCACCGACGTCGACCACCGACATCGTTCCCTGACGGGACCCCCGGAAGGTCGTCGGCACTCGGCGAGGACCTCCCCCGTGGCGCCTGCGATCGAACAGGGAGGTCCCTGCCAAGTCGCGACGCGAGCCGCGGTGCCGATGATCCGTTTGCCCCGACCGACCCGTCGAACCGCTTAGAGCTTCGCGAGGTCAGCGCACTTGGCGCGGATCCCCTCCGCCGCTTCCCGCAACGCCGCGAGCTCGTCGTCGTTCAGGTCGAGCTCGACGATCTCCTCGATGCCCTTGCGACCGAGCCTCGCCGGAACGCCGACGTAGGTGTCCTCGATCCCGTACTGACCTGTCGTCCACGCGGAGACCGGCAGCGTGTCGTGCGTGTCCTTCACGATCGCCTCGACCATCGCGACCACCGATGCGCTCGGCGCGTAGTACGCGGAACCGGTCTTCAGCAGGCCGACGATCTCGGCGCCGCCGTCGCGCGTGCGCTGGAACAGCTGCTCGAGCGTCGCCTCGTCGACGAGCTCGGGCAACGGCTTCCCAGCGACGGTCGCGTGCCGCGGCAGCGCGATCATCGCGTCGCCGTGCGACCCGAGCGTGATCGCGTCGACGTCGGACGGGCGCGCGCCCGTGATCTCCGAGATGAAGTACCGCAGGCGCGCCGAGTCGAGCACTCCCGCCATACCGAACACGCGCTCCTTCGGGAAGCCGGAGGACTCCGCCGCGAGGTAGGTCATCTCGTCGAGCGGGTTCGAGACCACGACGATGATCGCCTCGGGTGACCCGGGCGCGACGTTCTCGATCACTGAGTTCATGATGGCCGCGTTCTTGCCCAGCAGGTCCATGCGACTCATGCCCGGCTGGCGCGGGAACCCCGCCGTGATCACCACGATGTCGCTGCCGGCGGTGTCGGCGTAGTCGTTCGTGCCGACGATCGAGGGCTCGTACCCCTCGATCGGGGCCGCTTCCTTCAGGTCGAGGGCCAGGCCCTGCGGCTTCCCCTCGATGATGTCGATCAGCACGACGTCGCCGAGGCCCTTCTCGAGGATCCTCATCGCGGTCGTCTGTCCGACGAACCCACTGCCCACCACGGTGATCTTCATGACGGTCTCCTTGAATAGGATGTCCCCCTGCCACCAAGGCTATCGAACGGCTCGATCGGCCCGGACGATCGTTCCCGGGTCCGGAGGGTCAGTAGCTCGCGGTGCGGGTCGTGCGCCCGAACAGCGCGTAGCAGAACGCCGGGATCACGCCGAAGAAGAAGATCAGCAGCGCCCAACCCACCCGGGAGTTCGAGATCGCCTCGATCAGCATCCAGAGCCAGAAGACGCCGGTGGCCGCCCACGAGACCGTCAGCAGCACGGCGACCGTTCCCGACGGCAGCGCCGCTCCGCCCGAGCTCACGATCATCGCGGTGCTCGTGAGGAACGTCAGGACGGCAACGAGCCCGAGGACGACCGCGACGCTCCACGTTGCGCTGCGGTCGTTCGGAGCCTGCTGCACCATCGCGTTCCAGCCGTACCCCGACGGCTGCGGCGACGGGGCCGCGGGCAGATCGTCGAGGTCGACGCCGATCGGGACGGCGGGCAGCTCCATCGGCGAGCCGCAGTTCATGCAGCGCGAGATGCCCTCGTGGTTGATCGAACGGCAGGCGGGACACGTCGTGGTGGCCATGGACCTTCCCTCTCGGAACCGACCTTGGAAGCATCGGCTCGAAGCCGCCGCGACTAGAGCGAGGCGATCACGGCGTCCGCGAATTGGAACGTTCCAGCCGCCGGCCGGTCGTCGTCGGGCCGTCGTAGGTCCCTCGGCAGGTGCGTGCCGTCGGCCAACACGGCGGCCACCGCGGCCTCGAGCCGGTCGCCGGCGTCGCGCTCGCCGACGTGCCGGAGCAGCATCGCACCGGAGAGCATCACGCCGACCGGATCGGCCGTGTTCGTGCCGGCGAGGTCGGGCGCCGTGCCGTGGGTGGCCTCGAAGACCGCGAGCTCGAAACCGTCGCTCCCGCCGAAGTGGCCGCCCGGAGCCACGCCGATTCCCCCGATCAGCCCGGCGCAGAGCTCGGCCGCCACGTCGCCGTAGAGGTTCGGCATCACGAGCACCTCGAACCGTTCCGGGGCCTGGATCAGCTGCATGCAGAGCGCGTCGATGATGCGGTCCTCGAACACGACGTCGGGGTACTCGGTCGCCACTCGCCGAGCGACCTCGAGGAAGAGCCCGTCGCTGAACTTCATGATGTTCGCCTTGTGGCTCGCGGTGACCTTCCCGCGCCCTCGGCGGCGGGCCTCCTCGAAGGCGAAGCGCACGATGCGGTCGCTGCCTTCCTCGCTGATCGACTTGATCGAGACGCCGGAGTCCTCGCGCATGTGGCGACCGGTGGTTTCCTCGACGAAGCCGATCAGCTCCTTCACGGCAACCGTGCCCATCTCGAACTCCAGCCCCGTGTACATGCCCTCGGTGTTCTCGCGGACCACCACGACGTCGACGTCGTCGTAGACGCTCGGCACCCCGGGGTACAGGCGACACGGCCGGACGTTGGCGTAGAGATCGAGCGACTTGCGCAGCTCGAGGTTGGAGCTGCGGAGCCCGCTCGTGACGGGGGTCTCGATCGGTCCCTTCAGGGCCACGCGATTCGCCCGGATCGAGTCCAGGGTCTCGGCCGGCAGCGCGCGGCCGGTTCGAGAGAAGGCCCCCGCGCCCATCGGACGGCGCTCCCACTCGATCCCCACACCGGTGGCCCCGATCACACGCCGGGCTGCCTCGATCACCTCGGGACCGATGCCGTCGCCGGGGATCAGGGTCGCGCGGTGGATCAACGGTGTCCTTCCTGCGTCCGGGGACCGGCTCGGGATCAGAGGGGTGCGCTTTGGTCCGCCGCCGGACCGCCGACTATCCTGTCAGAAGCCCGTACGCTCGACGCGGGCTCTCGGCGCGCGTTGGGCGCGCCCTCGACCCGAGGATGTGGCCAGCGTGAGCGAGAAGGGGCTGCGGGAGGTCGTCGCCGCCGACACCACCGTGTCGGACATCGACGGCGAGGCGGGGCGCCTGTGGTACGTCGGCTACGAGATCGCTGACCTCGCCGAGCACGCGACGTTCGAGGAAGTTGTCTACCTGCTGCACAACGGCCACCTGCCGAACCAGGACGAACTCGACGAGCTCGACGGGTTCCTGGTCGAGAACCGGGAGCTGAGCCCGTTCCTCACCCAGCTGATGTCGACGCTGGCCCAACAGACCTCGCCGATGTCGATGCTGCGCACCTCGATCTCGGCGGCGTCGGCCTACGACCCCGACGGCTGGGACGAGTCGCCTGAGGCCCAGTACCGCAAGGCGATGCGCCTGATCGCGAAGACGCCCGCGCTGATCGCCCACTACGAGCGCATGCGGACCGGCCAGGAGATCGTGCCGCCCAACCCGAAGCTGCCGCATGCGGCGAACTTCCTCTACATGCTCTCGGGTGAGGAGCCCGACCACGACGATGCCGACGCGCTCGACACGACGTTCATCCTCTATGCCGATCACACGATGAACGCCTCGACGTTCACGGCACGCATCATCGCCTCGACACTTTCGGACATGTTCAGCGCGATCACCGGTGCGATCGGGGCGCTCAAGGGCCCGCTGCACGGCGGCGCCAACGAGGAGGCGATGAAGATGGCCGAGGAGATCGGCGATGCCGCCGATGCCGAGGCCTACGTCCGTGACCGCCTCGACCGGCACGAGAAGATCATGGGCTTCGGCCACGCCGTGTACCGCACGATGGATCCGCGTGCCACGGTGCTGAAAGGCCTCGCGCGGGAGGTCGGCGCGCGCCACGGCGACGAACGGTGGGCCGACATCTTCGAGGCGCTGCAGGAGACGGTGTACGAACAGAAGCAGCTCTGGCCCAACGTCGATCTCTACGCCGCCGGCGTGTACCACTCCCTCGGCATCCCGACCGACCTGATGACCCCGCTCTTCGCGCTCGCCCGCATGGCCGGCTGGACCGCGCACGTTCGGGAGCAGTACGCCGACAACAAGGTGATCAGGCCGGGCTCGACCTACGTCGGCCCTCGCGACCAGGCCTGGGTACCGATCGACGAACGCAGCTAGCCGACTCGTGCGACGCCGCCCACGTCGACGGCCGTGACCGGCTGACTCACGCCCTCGAGGCGGTCTCGGTATGCCGCGGGCCGGGTCACCGCTAGCATGCTCCACATGCGCGGGAAACGGCTCGCCCTCGCGACGATCGTGACCAGCATCTGCGTGATCGCCGGGACCCCCGCGTGCTCCGGCGGCCAGGAAGGAGCGCCTCCGTCGTCGGCGACCTCGGTTCCCCCTTCCCCGAGCGAGACGAAGGCCACGACCCCACCACCCGCTTCGGACGCGACCCATGCTCCGGCGGGGAAGATCCCCAAGACCTTCGACCGGAAGAACTTCGCTCGCACCCCGACCGACGTGAACGAATGGGTGCCCTTGATCCCCGGGCTCCAGTCCGTGAGCAAGGGAAGCGTGTACGTCGGCGATCGGCTCCTGCCCCACATCCGCGTCACGACCGTCACCGACGTGACGAAGGAGATCGACGGCGTGCCCGCCGTGCTCGTGCTCGATCAGGACTTCGACGGTGGCCAGCTCAGCGAGCAGTCCATCGACTTCCTCGCCGAGGACGAGGGGGGGAACGTCTGGTACATGGGCTCCTACACGGAGGTGTACGAGGGCGGACAGTTCCTGAACTCGGAGGACGCCTGGCTCGCGGGCGTGAACGGAGCCGTGCCGGGTCTGTGGATGCCCGGCGCCCCGAAGGCGGGGACCTCCGCCTACTACCAGGTGCAGATCCCCGGGGGGGAGCAGTCGAGCGCCCAGGTCGTCGACGTCGGCCGGAAGACCTGCGTGCCGTTCAAGTGCTACACGGACGTGCTCGTGGTCGAAGAAGGGGGGTCGGAGAACAAGTACTGGGCGTCGGGGGTGGGCCAGATCCTCACGGAACCGCTGAGCGGGGCGTCGCAGGAGGTCGAAGAGCTGGTCAATCTGCGGCAGCTCAGCTCGAAGGCGCTGGCAGAGCTCAGCAGGGAGGTCCTGAAGCTTGATCGGGGCGCGGCGGTTCGGGTGGCGACCGTCTTCGGTGGATCTGAGCCCGCCGAGCGCCTGTGACCCCCCTCGTCCACCTCGAGGACGTCTCGAAGACCTTCCGGGAAGGGTCGATCGAACGACCGGTCCTGCGCCGCGCCGACCTCGAACTCCACCGAGGCGAGATGACCAGCCTCGTCGGGACCTCGGGGAGCGGCAAGTCCACGTTGATCTCGCTGCTCGCCGGTCTGATGTTGCCCGACTCGGGAAGGGTGGTCTTCGACGGCGACGAGATCTCCAGGTTGGACGATGTCGCGCGAGCGGAGCTGCGAGCTCGCCGCGTGGGGATCGTGCTCCAGAGCGGCAACTTGATCCCGTTCCTCACCGCGACGCAGAACGTCGAGCTCGCGATGGAGTTCGGGGCGCGGCACGACGGGGCGCGGGCGACCGAGCTGCTCACGGGGCTCGGAGTGAGCGAGCGGCTCGATCACGTCCCGCGACGGATGTCGGGCGGGGAAGCGCAGCGCGTGTCGATGGCCGTGGCGCTGGCGAACGACCCCGACCTCCTGCTGGCCGACGAGGTCACCGGCCAGCTCGACTCGGTGAGCGCCGAACGCGTGATGGACGTCATCTTCTCGGCGTGGCGCAGCCGGGGCCTCACGGTGCTGTACGTCACTCACAACGCCGAGCTCGCCTCCCGGGCAGAGCGCCGACTGATGCTCGAGGACGGCGAGGTGCGGGACCTGTGAGCACCGGGTCGGCCGTCGAGCTCGACCGCGTCTCGAAGCGGTACGAGACGCCGGCCGGAGTGATCGAAGCGGTCGACGCGGTCAGCCTCGACGTGGCGCCCGGGGCCAGCCTCGCGATCAGCGGCCCGAGCGGCTGCGGCAAGTCCACCCTGCTCGGGCTCATCGGCGGCCTCGACGCTCCCACCGCCGGCCGCGTCTCCATCGGCGGGCGGGAGATCTCGACGCTTCCGGGCCGGGAGCGCGACGGCGTTCGCCGACACGAGATCGGGTTCGTGTTCCAGTCCGACAACCTGCTGCCGTTCCTCACGGCGACCGAGAACGTCCTCGTGCAGTGCTCGCTGAACGACGACGAGGACGCTCTCGATCGAGCTCGCGCGCTGCTGGCACAACTCGGGCTCGCGACCCACGCGGATGCCTTCCCCGACCAGCTCTCCGGCGGCCAGCGCCAGCGCGTGGCCGTGGCGCGGGCGCTCGTCCATGGACCGAGCCTGATCGTCGCGGATGAGCCGACCGGCTCCCTCGATGCCGACAACGCGACCGCCGTGCTGGATCTGCTGCTCGAGGCCCAGCGCGCCTCGGGCGCGACCCTCGTGCTCGTGACCCACGAGCCGGCGGTGGCCATCCGGTTCGACCGGAGGATCGGCATGCGGGACGGCCGCGTGATCGACGGGCCGGAGCCAGAAGGGGTCCGACTCCCCGCGGCGACGATCCCCGAGCCGCCACGTGTATAGGTACGCCTGGCGCGACCTGTTGCACAACCCAAGGCGTACCCTCGCGGCGCTCGCAGGCGTGACGCTCGGCATCGGGCTGTTCTCGGGTGTCCTGTTCTTCATGGACGCCTCCGGCGCGACGATGACGCAGCGGGCCCTCGCGCCGCTCACCCTCGATATCCAGCGCATCGTCACGTCGCCGGCCGGCGGCGGATTGCGCCTGACGGAGAGGGTGTCCCCGGAAGGGGGGCCCCTCGAGGCCGGCGAACGAGCGACCATCACCCTCGTCGTCGCCAACGACGGCGACGCACCGGCCAACGAGGTGGTCGTGAGCGACGGGCCGCCGCGGCCGCTCACCTACCTCGGAGGCAGCACGGCGATCGATGGTCGCCCGCTTCCCGACGTCGACGGCGACAGCCCGCTCGCCCACGGCCCCGCGGGCCTCGGCATGAACGTCGGGCGCCTGGCGCCCGGCACCGAGGTGACGGTCTCCTACGAAGTCCGGGCGCAGCGATCGATCGACGACCTCGCATCCCTGGGGCTGCAGGGCTCGGTCTCCGGCCGCGAGCAGCTCGTGCCGATCCCCGCCAACGCCCCGACGGCCCCGACCCTCGACGAGCTCCGAGCGGAGGTGGAGGCCATCCCGGGCGTCACGGCCGCCGACGGTCTCGCGTCGGTGGACCTGCCTCCGGACTCCCTCGGCTCGGGCGGCGTCAGGATCGACCGCCCGGTGCGCGTCTTCGCGTTCGATCGTCGGTACCACGAGCACTACCCCTCGATCCACATGGTCGAAGGCGGCTTCGAGCCCGGGTCGGCGCTGCTCAGCGCCGAGGCGGCGGCGGCCCTGGCGGTGTCGCCGGGCGGAACGGTCGAGCTTCGGCTTCCCGGCCGCCGGACGCCCCTCTCCCTGCCGGTCGCCGGCGTGGTCGACCTGTCTCGCGCGCAGCCACTGTTCGCGAGCCGGAAGGTCGCCAAGCTCGAGGACTTCCTCTACGTCCCCGACTCGGTGGTGGTGGGTCCAGAGACCTTCCGCGAGGAGATCGTGCCGGCGTTCGATGCGGCGAGAGCGTCCGTCGGCACCGTGATCAAGAGCGTGCCGGTGCAGGAGGTGGACGTGCTCCTCGACAGGACGCAACTGCGGTCGGACCCGGGCAGGGCGCTCGAGCAGACGCGACGCATCGCGCATGAGATCGGGGGGATCGCCCCCGGACAGGACTACCTGATCGACAACATCTCCAACGCGCTGCATGTGGCCCGAGCCGACGCGGCGGTCGGCAAGCGGATGTTCCTCGCGCTCGGGATCCCCGGTTTGGTGATGGCCGCCTTCCTCGCCGCGTACGCCGGCGGCATCCTCGCAGTGTCACAGCGCCGTGAGCTCGCGAACCTCCGGGTCCGCGGGGCTCACCGTGGGCACCTGCGACGGATCGCCCTCTCCCAAGCAGCGCTGATCGCCGGCATCGGTTGTGTCGTGGGAATCGTGATCGGCTTGGCATCCGCGGCAGCGGCCCTGGGGAGCGACGCCATCACGCACGCCTCCCCCGCCGGCCTGGCCGTGTCGACACTGCTCGCGGCCGGGGTGGGGGGCCTGGTGACCGGTCTCGCGCTCTACGTGCCCGCCCGCCGCTCGGTGAATCGGGAGATCGGCCAGGAACGGCGTGAGATGCAGCTGACCCGGGCGCCCGTGTGGCGGCGGCTGCACCTCGACCTCGTCCTGCTCGGCTCCGCCGTGGGCGTGCAGATCGTCGCCGTGCGCAGCGGCGCCCTCGAGCCCCCATCCGGGTCGGTGTACGCCGGCGTAGCGATCTCGGTGCCACCCCTCTCGCTGCTGGCGCCGGTGTTGCTGTGGGTGGGCGGCTCCCTGGTGTGCGTCCGGGTGTTCCACGCGGTCGCCTCGCACCTGCCGATCCGAGCCTCCGCACCCTTCGGCACGGTCACCCGGGGCGTGCTGAGCCGCAGCCTTCGGCGACGATCGTGGTCGCTGGCCACCGGAACCGTGGGGCTCGCGCTCGTGGTGGGGTTCGGCACGAGCCTGGCGACGTTCAGCGAGACCTACGAGGTGACGAAGGCGGATGACGCGAGGTTCTTCGTCGGCTCGGATCTCCGCGTCACCCCGAGCGTCGTGAGCAGCCGCCCGTACCTGGCGACGGATGCGATACGGCTCGCCGTCGACGGGGTGTCGGCGGTGACGCCGGTGATCTTCGATCTCGAGAACGCCGTCTTGGTGGGTCCGTACAACCAGGGGCGCGCGAACCTCGCGGCGATCGACCCCGCCGGCTATACCCTGGCCTCACCGCCGCCCGTCGAGCGGTTCCTCGACGCCTCGGCACGGGCCGCGGTCGCGGCGCTCGATGCGGACCCGAACGGGGTGATGGTCGACGCCGAGACGGCGGACGACCTTCAAGTCGAGACGGGCGACACCGTCGAGGTCATCCTGGCCCTGGGAACCGAGCGCGAGACCCGGGTGAGCCTGCGTGTGGCCGGCCTCTTCGAGCGGCTGCCCGGCTTCCCCGAGGGGGCGAACCTGGTCGTCGACATCGACCGCTTCCAGGAGGCCACTGGCGTCGAACGCGTCGACTTCTTCCTCGCCCAGGCGGCCGACGACGGTCGGGCCGGCCTGGCGCGAGCGGCCACGGCCCTGCGGTCCGGTCCCGGCGCGGGTGAACCGATCCACGTCGACTCATCCGAGACCGCGCTCGACAAGGACCAGTCGAGCCTGACGGCGTTGAACATCCTCGGCCTGGTGCGCCTCGATTCCCTCTACGTCGTGTTGATCAGCGTCGCCACGACTGCGATCTTCGTCTTCGGCCTGATGCTGCACCGACGCAGGGAGTACGTGGGACTCAGGGCGCAAGGGCTCCGGGTCGGGGAACTGCGAGCGATCGTGGTGATCGAGGCAGCCGTGGTGGGACTGCTCGGGGTGACGGCCGGTGTCCTGGTCGGCACCGTGGTAGGGACCCTCACGGTCCGCGTCTTGAGAGCGCTATTCATCCTCGAGCCCGAGGTGAGCTTCCCGGTGGGGCGCATCGTGTCGCTGGCGTCGCTGGCGCTCGTGGGGGCCCTCGTCTCCGCCTTGGCGGGAACCGAGATCCTCCGCCGCCTGAGGCCGACCGAGGTGCTCCGCGAGGAGTGACGGCCGACGACGAGCGGAAGGACGGGCTCGAGGGGTCGGCCCGTCCTTCCGACACCGCACCGCGAGGTTCAGCCCTCCGGGGCGAAGAAATGGTTCTGCACGTAGTCCGCCGTCCTCCTTCCCAGGATGGCGCCCTGCTCGTCGGCGGTCCGGAAGTGGATGCCGGAGTACACACGAGCGTCGATCACCTCGTCCCGTGCCTGCGAGAAACGCGTGAACGTCCTCGTCGTGCCCGAGATCGCGCTGTTCGTGCTGAACATCATGCGGTTCGTCTCGAAGAACGCCTGCAACGTGCGCACGACCGAGCCGCTGAAGGACCCGTGACCCGAGGGGTGATCGGGAAACGGCGGGGTGGCGATCAGACGTTCGAGGAACAGCTCGTCGTTCGAGGCCACGCCGAGACCGCGTCGTGGGTGGACTACAGCACTGACGGAACGATGCTCGTGTCGAGTGGAGCTCAGGGCGGCGTTCGGGTGTGGGCCCTCGAGATAGACGACCTGCTCGAGATCGCCCGCAACAACGTCACGCGCGAACTCACCACGAGGGATGCCGGCACTACCTGCACATCGACCGCTGCCCGTCCGAGCCTGTCGCCCGTTCAACGTGAGTCGGTAGGAGCATCCGTCCGATCCGCCTCGCGTCGCGGCAAGGCACCCGCCTCGACCGCGAACGCGATCGCTCGTTCCAGCCATTCGAGGCGCTGTGCAGGCGAGGTCGCGAGGAGGTCGATGAGCTGTTGCCGACGATGGTCATCCCACCCGGCCGGTCCGTCGGGGCCCTCAGCGTTCATCCCTCTCGTTCCTCCAGGATCGCCTCCAGCGCTGCGATGTCGGCGTCGTCCTGCGGCCGCGCAGCCATGCGCTTGAGACGGATGAGGTCGGAGATCGACGCGACGCGGATAACGATCCGAGACAGCTCGACCGAGTCTGCCCGCTCGAACAGCTCTTCGAACGGGACCGGCTCATCGACGAAGAGGTCGACGGAGCGGAGCGGGTCGTTCGGGTCCACCATCGAGAACACGCGCATGCCTCGCTCCGCGATCCAGCGTGCTCGCTGCGCAGGGTCCGCGAAGTGGGCGGGGTCAACGGGCGCCCGGGCCCTCAGCCCGAGACCGGTTAGGGCGTCGACGGCACGACGAGCCTGCTCGGTCGACAGGTCGACGGCGAGGTCCAGGTCCGCCGTCAGACGTGGATGTCCTTGAAGCACCACGCCGACGCCGCCAACGACGACGTAGCGGACACCGGCTGCGTTCAGCGCCTCCAGGATCGGCTCGAACAACGCCACGTGCGGACTATACGGTCACCTGCTCGGGCCCGACGGAGACGGTCGTTGCCGGTCGCGACCTCGGCTCCTCGACGTGAGCCCCCGGCTTCCCAAGTACGCGTCAAGGCTCTATCAAGGGCTCAGCGCCCAGGCCCCATTCTTCAGCGCAGACGGAACAGAGATCCTCTGGATGTGATCGCCTTGCCGTCCGGGAAGTAAGCGGCGTGAGCTTCGGATCCTCGACACGGCGACGCCCGCCTGCCAGGTGATTTCGGACGACGACACCGTCGAAGTTACGACTGCGACCTCGCTACTGAGCGTGTTGAGTGGCGCATCGACCCAGGGAGACGATCTTCGTCGCCACGAGACGGAAGTGGGCCCCGGGTGCCCGCGACGCGGAGCCCACCGTGTCCGTTACGAGATCAGGTTCAGGGTGTAGCGGTCTGGTCCTTCTTCCTGCGTAGCATGCCCACGGACGTTCTCGTAGGCCGGATCGCGATCGGGACGCCCGATACCACGATCTCGGACGTGCGGACCGGGCGCCTCCTCCTGACCCTGCCCTCGAGCCAGGACCCTCCCAAGGACCTCGCGTTCAGCCCCGACGGTTCGCGGCTCGCCGAGGGGGATCCCGATGGGACCGTCCGCATCTTCGACACGCACTCAGGCGAGGAGGTGCTCGTCCTTCGAGGTCACGACAGTGTCGACGAGGTGGCCTTCAGCCCCGACGGCTCGATGCTCGCGACGGTGGGCGATGGCATCCTGCGGATCTGGGCACTGGACATCGACGACCTGCTCGAGATCGCCCGCAACAACGTGACCCGACCGCTCACCGAGGAGGAGTGCAGCCAGTACCTGCACGTCGACCGTTGCCCGGCCTAACTGAGAGAACCCTCGGGGTGCCCGACGCTCAGATCACGCCCGAGCACGCCTCGACGTCGGCCGCGGCCTCGTCGAGCTCGGGGCTCTGGATATCGCCGAACGACGTCGAGATCTTCGTGCCGGCCTCCTGCAGCTTGGTGCCCACTTCGGTGAAGCCCTGCACGAGCGCCGCCGGGTCGTCCGTGGAGAGCGCCTCGATGTCGGCTTCGGCCTCGTCGAACGCGGCGACGACCGTCTCGAAGGCTCCCGTCAGGTTCGACCGCACCGCCTCGCCGTTCTCGACGTCGGGCGTCCCCAGGGCCTCGACGTCGTCGATCAGTTCATGCGTGCGATCGGAGAGCCCGCTCACGAACGTGACCAGCGATTCCTTCATATCCCCGGGCGAGGGCGTACCCCCGCTGAGCGCATCCTGCAGCTCCGCGCTCTGCCGGTCGAGGTCGGTCTGGAAGTCGGCGATCGCGGTGCACAGCCCCTCGGCGTAGTCGGCAGGAGCCGTCACCGTGTCGGCCGATCCTTCGTTGCCCCCGCCGGACCCTCCGCCGCCACCGTCGTCGCCGGAGCTGCAGGCCGCGAGCAGGGAGAGGGCGAGCAGCAGGGCCAGAGCGCTGGTGATCGCACGGCGCATGAGGCGGACATCCTTCCTCGTCGAGGGAGGCCGCGAGCCTAGCAGCCGAAGCGCAGTGGAGGTCTCCGAACCTCGGTGTTCCCCCCTCGGCCGCATCGGCGTAGCGTCGCGGCATGGATCGCGAACGATGGCTCATGGAGCGCCGCGCCGCGGTCGAGCAGGCGTACACGGCAGAGGGGGCCACGTACGACGACGGCTACGATCCGGCGACGCCGACCCATCGTCGTTTCGTGTCGAGCCTGATCGAGTCGGTTCCGCCCGGCGGCTCGGTCCTCGATGCGGCATGTGGAACGGCTCCGTACGCGGGCATGGTGCTCGACGCGAACATCGGGTACGTCGGCGTCGATCGGTCGGCCGGCATGCTGGAGAGGGCGATGGCGAAGTGGCCGGATGCTCGGTTCGAGCAGGTCGGCCTGCAGGAGCTCGACTTCGAGGCGACCTTCGACGCGGTCATGTGCACCGATGCCATGGAGAACGTCTCGCCCGAGGACTGGCCGGTCGTCGTCTCGGCGTTCGGTCGAGCCCTTCGACCCGGCGGTCATCTGTATCTGACGGTGGAAGAGGTCGAACGAAGCGAACTCGAGGAGGCGTTCGCGCGAGCGAGCGCCGAGGGATCGCCGGCGTTGTTCGGGGAACTCGTGGAAGGAGACACGGCGGGCTACCACTTCTATCCAGATCGAGGGCAGGTAGATCAGTGGTTGGCGAGCGCCGGATTCCACGTGGTTGCGCAAGCTGACGAGTGGCTCCACGGCTACGGGTATCACCACCTTCTGATGCGCACGCATCGCGACGAGTGAGCATGTCGTCGACGTGATCCGAGCCCCCTCCTGGCTCGCCTTCACCTCGCAACGCGAGCAGCAGTGCGGGAGTGTCCCTTCCGGGTACGGTTCACGGATGGTCGACGATCACGTGCTGGTGAACCGGGTCAACTGGGACGCGGACGCGCCGAACTGGGTCGAGCGGGGCCGGAAGGATTGGGCTCGCGAGGAACCGGTGTGGGCGAGAGGGCACCCGGAATCCGACCTCCGGTTGCTGAGTGATGTCTCACGTCTCGACGCGGTCGAGCTTGGGTGCGGCACCGCCTACATCTCGGCGTGGATGATGCGCCGGGGTGCGCGCGTCGTCGCGCTCGACAACTCGTCGCAGCAGCTCGCCACGGCTCGCGCGTTCCAGGAGGAGTTCGACCTCCGGTTCCCGCTCGTGCACGCCGATGCCGAACATCCGCCGTTCGCCGATGAGAGCTTCGACTTCGCGATCTCGCAGTACGGGGCGTCGATCTGGTGTGACCCCTACCGATGGATCCCGGAGGCGGCCAGGATGCTCCGCCCGGGGGGCCGACTGGTCTTCGAGACGCTCACTCCGCTCGTGATGATGTGCTTCCCGACGCACGACGACAGCGCGCCCGCCGAGCCGACGCTTCACCGCGACTTCTTCGGGATGCACCGCTTCGAGTGGCACGATGACGACGGTGTCGTCGACGCGATCGAGTTCCACGTGGGTCATGGCGAGATGATCCGGCTCCTCCGCACGTGTGGCCTGGAGGTGGAGGATCTGATGGAGCTCCAGGCGACCGAAACTTGGGAAGCGTGGAGCGATGATGTCCCGCACGAGTGGGCTCGACGATGGCCGAGCGTCGAGATCTGGAAGGCGCGCAAGACGCGTTGACATCGATCGAGGGTCGGATGCCAGAAGGGGCGGCCCACTATCCTTCGGACGTGAAGATCGGAGCGAT
>DASSCU010000048.1 GCA_035697485.1 Actinomycetota bacterium | reverse complement strand
GGCCGTGATCCACGCGGTGTACGAGCTGGCGGCCGAGTGGCCGGAGTTCCCGATGTTCATCCGCGAGGCCGGTCGCCTCGGACCGAACGCGTTCGACCGGTTCGGCGGCTCGCTGGAGCCGCTGCGCCTGCGGGCGATCGGGTTCCTCGAGGCGGGGATGGCGGCCGGACAGATCCGCCGGCAGGATCCGGCGATGCTGCTGTTCACGTTGTACACGGCCGTCATCGGCTCACTGACCGAGGCGAGCGTGCTGGCGTCATTCGTCGGTCAGGACGACGCGCGGGTGTCGCTCAAGCGCCGCGAGGCCGAGGTGGTCGAGCTGGTGCGGGCGACGATGACGCCGACCGCTTAGCCCGCTTAAGCGTAGAACTCGACGATCAGGCGCTCTTCGACCGGGACCGGCAGCGGGATCTCGTCGCGCTCGGGCCAGCGGCTGAGCGTGCCGGACGCCTCGTCCTTGTTCCGGTAGAGGTACGAGGGTGGCTCGGGTGTGATCTCGAGCGCCTCGCGGACGAACACGAAGTTCTTCGCCTTGTTCGACAGCGTGATCATCTGGCCGGGCTTGACCTGGGCGCTCGGGATGTCGATCCGGCGGCCGTCGAGGCTCACGTGGCCGTGCGAGACGAGCTGGCGGGCCTGGCTCGTCGTCAGGGCGAAGCCGAGGCGCAGGCAGACGGTGTCGAGGCGGCACTCCAGCTGGCGGAGCATCTCCTCGCCCGTGACGCCCCTGTGGCGGGTCGCCTTCTCGAAGTAGCCACGCATCTGCTTCTCGTTCACGCCGTAGATGTGGCGGAGCTTCTGCTTCTCGAGCAGGCGCGTCTGGTACTCGGAGATGCGCTTGCGGCCGCGGCCGTGCTGGCCGGGCGGGTAGGGGCGCTTGTTCGACGGGCAGTTGGGGCGGCCGCAGAGCGGCTCGCCCACGCGACGACACATGCGGTGCTTGGGTCCGATCTTGTCCATTGGGTCTCCCGTGTTCCTCCAGCCTGTTGGGTGTTCCCGCTGGCCAGGGCGCGTGGGCTGGGTTACCCCTGACCGTGGAGCGTCGCCGACTGCGACAGGCGCGCTGCGAGAACTCGTGCCCTTCCGGTGTGCACCGACGATACCAGTCGACCTGCGAAGATGCCCCGCGTGGACGCCGCGCAGGACCGGATCGTAGGGAGCATCCTGGGCCTCGCGCTCGGTGACGCCCTCGGGGCGCCGTTCGAGTTCCGGCGGGCCCGCGACGTGCCGGACCTCGTGCCGGCGTTCGAGCTGCCGTGGATGGGGTTGCCGCCGGGCTCCACGACCGACGACACGGCGATGGCGCGGAACCTTTGGACGAGCCTCACGGCCGCGGAGGGCGAGCTCGACGCCGCCGACGTGCTACGGCGCCACTTGGAGTGGTTCGCCACATCGCCTCCCGACGTCGGCACCCTCACCCGTCGGGTGCTGAGCGGATGGCGCGACGGGGAACCGGATCCGGCCAACGACTACGTTGCCCGGCGTGGTCCGGAGGTGAGCGCCGGGAACGGCAGCGTGATGTACTGCGCGCCGCTCGGCCTCGCCTACGCCGCTCGCCCCGGGGATCTGTTCGCGGCCGCACCGGCGCTGAGCGGGCTCACGCACGCGGACGACCGGTGCCGCACGGCGTGCCTCGCGGTGACGCTGGTCGTCGCGGCGCTCGTGCGGGGCGAACCGGCCGAAAGCGCGGTGCGGGAGGCGCTGGCTGCGATCGGCGGTCGCGAGGGGGCCGAGGAGCTGGAGTACCTGGTGGGAGCGGCGGGGATCGAACGCCCGATCGATGGCCCCGACCAGGGGTTCGTGTTCTTCACGGCCGGGGTCGCGATGAGGGTCGCGGGGGAGAGCCGCCCGTTCGACCGGGGACTGCTCGACGTCGTTGCCCTCGGCGGTGACACCGACACGAACGCCGCGGTCGCGGGAGCGTTGCTCGGCGCGATGCACGGCACCGGGGCGCTGCCGGCCGCCTGGCTCGGGCACCTGCAGGATCGGTCCGCGATCGTGGAGGAGGCGAGGGCGCTGGCTCGGCTCGTGTCCAGCGAGTCTGTGACGGACTAGTACGCGTCGGTGGCGACCGTGTACTCGATCTCGTCGCTGCCGTCGAGGCGCTGCACCATGCCGGACTTCGCGAGCTGGTTCAGGATGCGCTCGGTGAGGCTCGCCGGCACGCCGAGCGATCGCGCGAGGGTGTCCCTCGTCCACACGTCGTACGGCTCGCGGTTCAGGAGGCGGACGATCGCACGGCGGGCGTCGGCCTCCTCCTCGTCGTGCACACGTTCGAGTTCGGTGTCCATCGGATGTCACCTCCGTGCTCAGATCGCCTCGGACGACGGTGGCTCCTCAGTGTCCGACGACGGCGCGGGCGAGGGAACGGGCGCGGGGAACGTTCCCGCACCGTTCGCCGGACGTTCACCGCTCCATGCCGCGGCGACCCGCCCGTGTGACATGCCCGGGACGAGGACTTCGGATACCGTGGCCGACGTTCCCATGCACGAGTGACGGAGGGGGCATCGCGATGGAACCGAGCGAGATCTTCGAGTTGATCGTGAAGGCCGACGAGAAGCTCAAGTACGCCACGGCGGGCAAGGGCGACGTGCGAGCGAAGCAGGCGGGCGAGCTGTTGTCCGAGGCCCTGCGCGAGGCCGAGGCGATCGGCAACGACGCGCTAGTCCAGCAAGCGAAGGTTCGTCTCGCCGATCTCGACGCGATCGTCGGTGGTCGGCCGGGCGAGCCCGATCCCGGCGGAGCCGAGCCCGCCCCGTAGCATCGCTCCGTCGGTCGCCTCCGAGGACCCGCCGGGTCGTGAGACCGAGCGGAAGGTCAGATCTGTGGGCCCGGGCCGGCGGGAGCGGCACCCTCGTGCCAGCGCCTGAACACCTCGCGCATCGCTTCGCGCTGATCGGCGGTGACCGCGGACTCGGTGAGCAGACCCGTGGCCTCGATCGTCGCCCGGAACTGGGCGAGCACCGCGGTGCACCCGGTGCACTCCTCGAGGTGGTGTTCGAACCGCGCCCGATCGGGACCGACCATCGCGCCCTCGAGGTAGTTGGTGATGACCTCCACCACCTCCCGGCACGTCAGATCCTCACCGCTCAGCCCGCTCATGAGGAAGCCTCGATCTCCATCTCGCGCTCCAGGGCCGCGCGCACCTTGGCGCGAGCCCGGTGCAACAGCACCCGCTGATTGGTCTCGGACAGCTCCAGGGCGTTACGGACCTCCTCCGAGGTCCAACCCAGCACGTCCCGCAGACGGATCACCTGCGCCTGCATCGGCGGCAGCGCGTCGATCGCCCGGCGAACGGCGTCGAGCGTCTCGGACGACGTCAGCCGCGTCTCCGGGAGTCCCCGCCAATCCGTCGGAAGCGTCGACCAGTGCCCGGCCCACTCGTCGCCGGCCCCGAGGAAGTGATCGGGGTCGAACGCGGGAGCGTCGAGATCGTCGCCGGCCAGCGACGTGAACGGCACGCTGCGTCCCTCCCGTTGCCCTCGCGTCTTGGCGATGTTGCTCACGATGCGCAGGATCCACGTGCGCAGCGACGAACGGCTCTCGAACCGGTCGATGCCCTGCAGCACGCCGAGCCACGCTTCCTGCACGACCTCCTCCGCGATGGCCTGCGATGAGACGTACATGCGAGCGACGCGGAGCATGATCGGCTGCAGTCGCTCGACGAGCGACATGAAGGCGTCCTCATCACCCCGGCGGAGGCGTCGCACCAGTTCGACGTCATCGCCGGACGCGCTCGCGGCGGCGTCCACGACGCGGAGACTACCGAGGGAGGAGCGACGTCAGGTCGGACGGACGATCTGGACCACCGGCGTGCCGTAGCCTGCGACCGAGCCGTACTGCACCTCGCCGCCCGGTCCCGGGTGCCGGGCGTGGATCATCGTGCCGCCTCCCACGTAGAGGGCCACATGGCTGATCGGTGAGTAGAAGAAGAGCAGGTCGCCCGGCTGGGCCTCCGATAGCGACGACACGACGGCTCCGGAACTCGCCTGCGCGGCCGAGGAGTGCGGCAGGTAGACGCCTGCCTGCGCATAGGCCCAGCTGGTGAGACCCGAGCAGTCGAACGTGTCGGGTCCGGCCGTGCCCCACACGTAGGGCGAACCGAGCGCCGAGTCGGCGGCTCCGATCGCGATCTGGGCGGCGCTCGCATCAGGCGGCGGCACGTACCCGCCGCCACCACCCGTGGTGCTCCCGCCGCCGCTCGTGCCCGTGTCGCTCGCCGCATCGGCTTCCGCGGCGGCTGCGGCGGCGGCCTGCGCTTCCTGACGCTCGATGTAGTCGCGGTACTCCTGGTCGAGCTGGGCGGCGAGCGCCTTCTGCTCCTCGAGCATCGACTGGATCTCGGCCCGTTTGGCCTGCATCTGCTCGAGCTCGGCCGTCTTTTCCTCGATCGTGTCGGCGTAACGCTCGGCCGCCCACTCGGCCTGCTGCCTGGCGTTCTCGGCGGCCGTCGCGAGGTCGGCGTCGTTCTGCGCGAGGGCGCCCATGAACTCGAGCCGGTCGGAGAACTCGGAGAGGTCGGATGCCCCCAGCAGCACGTCCATCTGCGAGCCGGCGCCCGTGTACGCCTCCACGGCACGGTCCTCGAGTTGGCCCATCGCCTCGGCAGCGATCGCCTCCGCGGCTTCCTTGTCGTCGAGGGCGTCGGCGAGCCGGTCCTGCACGCCCTGCAGGCGGACCCGAGCGTCGTTGTACTGCTCGATCGCGATCTCGAGCTCGTGGCCGATCCGGTTGGCCTCGGCCTGCGCGGCCTCGACCTCGGCCTTCGTGGGAGCGGCGACCGAGGCGGAACCTGCTGCGACGACGACGGCGGGGACGATGAAGACGACGGCTACCGCGAGCCGTGCGATCCGCTTCGGGGTGCGGGTCATCGTCCTCCGGTGGTCGGCCTACAGGAATACGAAAGGCTCCGGTCCTCCGGAGCCAACGCCCACGAGGCTACCGAGCGAGATGGGGGGCGTCAAACCTCTGTTGCGCTCTGCGGAACCGTTTTCCTCGGCCCGAGTCCGCCGCCGGATCCCCCCAACGACCGAGGGCGGGTCGCGTCGTGCGCGACCCGCCCTTCCGGTGTCCTGGTCGGGACGGCGGGATTTGAACCCGCGACCTCAGCGTCCCGAACGCTGCGCGCTACCAAGCTGCGCCACGTCCCGAGGAACTTCGAGTGTAGCGATTCGGCGCAGCTCCAACAGCGTCGCCTCGGGCCGGCACGCGAACCTGAACGGGGCGTACTTGCTCGTGCCGAGCCCCTTCGACGTGTGCAGTACCGATCCGCCCATGCGGATCAGGCCGGCCGCGAGCCGCCGCGGCATCGAGCAGTTCGTGACGAGCGGGCCCCCGAGCGGACTGGGCAACGGCAGGCAGACCTGCCCGCCGTGGGTGTGCCCGGCGACCATGAACTCGTAGCCGAGGGCTGCCGCCTCGGGGGCCGAGTCGGGAGAGTGCATCACCGCCACGCCGAAGCGGCCCGGCGCTCGCCGCGGCGCGTCCGTCAGGTCGTGCCATCGCAGGTGCGCATCGTCGAGGCCGAGCAACTCGATCGGCAATCCGTCGAGCGCGAGCTCGCGCCGCACGTTCGTCAGGTCCTCCCATCCGTCGGCGGTGAGCTGGGCGACGAGGTCGGGCGCCCGTCCGGGCTCGGCCCGGCGGCGCTTCCGACGCTTGCGGAAGTAGGCGAGGTAGTTCAGCGGGCGCGGGGCGTAGTAGTCGTTCGACCCGAGCACGAACCACGAGGCCAGCCGCCCCCGTACGGACCGGACCGCCTCGACCGAGCGTTCGACCGCCTCGGGTTCCGCGAGGAAGTCCCCGGTCACGATCGTGACGTCCGCCTCGGGCAACGATGCGAGGAACCGAGCCTTCCCCTCGTCGCCCCGCACGAAGTGCAGGTCGCTCAGATGCAGCACGGTGAGGGTCTCGGGCCCCTCGCCGTCGGCCGGTAGGATGGCGACGCGGTGCCGCACCAAGCGGTACCAGCGGCGTTCGATCGCCACCCCGTAGGCCACGCATCCGGCGCCGACCAGCGCCAGGAGGCCGAGGACCTGCGTGAGCGAACGGGGAAACATCTGGAGGAGTGTAGTGACCGATCCCACGTTGAAGGCCGAGATCCACGAGCAGATGACCGCCGCGATGAGGTCGCGCGACGAGCTGCGCCTGAGCACGCTGCGCATGTTGATCTCGGCGATCCGGTACAAGGAGGACGAGCTGGGCCACGAGCTCAGCGACGACGAGGTGCGCGAGGTCGCCGGCAGCCAGGTGAAGAAGCGAACGGAGTCGATCGAGGTGTTCGAGCAGGCGGGTCGGAGCGAGCTCGTCGCGAAGGAGGTTGCGGAGCGCGAGGTGCTCGCCGAGTACGCACCCGAGCAGCTCTCCGACGAGGCCGTCGACGCCCTCGTCGACGAGGCGATCGCCTCGACCGGCGCGACCTCGGTGCAGCAGATGGGTCAGGTGATGGGGACGATCATGGGTAAGGCCAAGGGCCAGGTCGACGGCTCGGTCGTGCAGGCGAAGGTCAAGGCCAAGCTGGGCGGCTGAGCCGACCTACCGACCCACCACGATCGTCACGGTCGAGCCCTCGGCGGCGGGGGTGCCCCCCGGCGGGTCCTGGCGGATCACCTTCCCAACCCTCGATCCGTCGTCGACCTGGTCGTAGTCGACCCTCACCACGAACCCGGCATCCTCGAGCGTGGCCTGCGCCACGCCTGCGCCCAAGCCGATCGTGCCCGGCACCTCGGTCTTCGGCGGCTTCCCGCTACTGACCTCGATCTTCACGGCGATGCCGAGATCGACCGTCGTGCCGCCGGCCGGGCTCTGCGCCGCGACGATGCCCTCGGGCTCGAGCGAGTCGACCTCGACGACCGACACGTTGAAGCCCGCCTCCTCGAGGCGCGCGATCGCCTGATCCTTCTCGAGGCCGACCACGTTCGGCACGGTCGCGGTCGGAGGCGGCGGAGGCTCGGGGAAGCCCTCGATCGGCATGCCGCTGACGACCCGAGCCATGTACGTGCGCCAGATCGGCGCGGCCACGGTGCCGCCGAAGACGCTCCCCATCGAGTACGGGTTCCCGTTGGAACCGACCCAGATCGCGGTCGCGAGCTGCCGCGTGTACCCGCAGAACCACACGGCTTTGTTCAGGTCCGACGTGCCGGTCTTGCCGGCCACGGGCCGGGTGCCCCAACCGTAGAACGCGCTCGCGGCGGTGCCGCTCGCGGGCACCCGCTGCAGCATCGCCGTGATCAGGTGCGCGATGTCGGGACGCAGCACGCGTTCGCAGTCGGGGTCGTGCTCGAAGACGGTGTCGCCGTCACGCACGATCGTTTCGACCGTGTAGGGCGAGCAGTGCACACCGCCGTTCGCCAGCGTGGCGAAGCCGACCGACATGTCGAGCGGCGAGACCTCGGCGGACCCGGTGGCGAGCGACGCGACCGGCGGCAGGTCGTTCGAGACGCCCATCTTCGAAGCGACCGGGGGCACCGTCTCGGGGCCGATGTCGAGGATCAGCTGCGCGAACACGACGTTGATCGAGTTCTCGGTGGCCGTCCAGAGGTCGACCTTCCCCTTCCCGCTCCCCTCGGCGTTCGAGACGCATCCGTCCTCGTCCTGCCACAGCGGGCTGCAGAACGGCGAGGTGCTCGAGTAGGTCTGGGTCGGCGGCACGCCCTGCTCGAACGCCGCAGCCAACACGAACGGCTTGAACGCCGAGCCCGTGGGGTGGGGATCGGTCGCGAGCGCGAGCTCGTCCTCCATGAAGTTCTTGCCGGAGAGCATCGTGCGGATCGCGCCCGTGTTCGTGTCGACCGTGACGATCGACGTGTCGGGATGCGCCTTCCCGTTCGACGGGATGAACACCCGGTACGGCTGGTTCGCAGCCTGTTGCGCGAACTCCTGCCAGGTCGGGTCGAACGTCGTGGTGATCTTCAGACCCCCCTCGAACAACGTGCGTTTGCGGGCCTTGACGCTGCGCCCCAGCGCATCGAACTGCCCGTTCGCGTTCTCGAGCACCTGGCGGATCATGTAACGGACGAAGAACGGCTGCTTCTTCTGGAGCAGCTTGCCGGCCCCCTTCGGCAGCTTCACCGGCTGCGCTTTGGCCCGTTCTTCCCGCTGCTCGCTGATGCCGACGGGCGAGTCGGTCCCCAGGGCGCCCATGCGCACGAGCACCTCGTTGCGTCGTACGAGCGCCCGCTTCGGGTGATCGATCGGGTTGTAGTCCTCGGGCGCCCTGATCATGCCGGCGAGCATCGCGCCCTCGGTCAACGTGAGCTTGCGAGCCGGCTTGTGGAAGTAGAACTCGGCCGCCGTGCCGATGCCGTAGACGCCGTTCCCGAAGTAGACCTGGTTCAGGTAGAGCTCGAGGATCTCGGGCTTCGTGTACTTCTCCTCGACCCTGATCGCGAGCGCGAGTTCCTGGAACTTGCCTTCGAAGCTCTGGTCGAACTGCCCGAGGCCCAGGGTCGCGCCCACCAGCTGCTGCGTGATCGTGGATCCTCCCTGCACGATCTCGCCCGCCTGCGCGTTCTCGATCAACGCCCGCACGAGCGAGCTCCAGTTCAGGGCGCCGTGCTCGTAGAACTCAGCGTCCTCGATCGCGAGCACCGCGTTCTGCGCGACCTCGCTCACGTCCTTCAGCCGGATCAGCTCTCGGTTGTCGAGGTAGACGGTGGCGAGCTCGGTCTCCCCGTCGTTCGCGTAGATCGTCGATCGTTCCGGGAACCGAGGGATGCGTGTGAAGTCGGCCCCGAGCGTGGAGAGCTTGGCGTCGACCCGCATCACCCCGAACGCGACGCCGACGAACGCGGGGGCGATCAGGAACGCCAGCAGTCCGCTCGCCAACAGGATCACGGGCACCAGCAGGATCGCCGCCAACGGCTTGAATGCCGGACGGTCGGAGATCGGCCGCGGATCGGGCCGGCGGGGAACGGAGGACGGAGGCATGCGGTTGCGCCCAGGATACCCCCCACTGCCTGCGGGTACGATGGAGGACATGCGACGCGTGGCCCTGCGTTCCGCCGTGCTCGGCGTGCTCTCCGTCGCGCTCGCGACCTCCACGGCGGGGGCCGCCGAGGCGACTCCGGTGGTGGTGCTCCGCGTCGAGGGCGCGATCGATCGGCCGTTGCTCGGCTACCTCGACGATCGCCTCGCGCAGGCCGAGCGCGACCGAGCGATCGTCGTGCTGCAGCTCGACACCTCGGGAACCCTCGGCGAGGACGGAGTCGCCCTCGCGCAGCGCGTGGTCGACCTCGACGTGCCGGTGCTGGCGTGGGTCGGGCCCACCCCCGCGAGCGCGTCCGGTGCGGGCATGCTGCTGATGTACGCGTCGTCGCTCGCCGGGGTTGCACCGGGGTCGCAAACCGGGCCCCTCGAGCCGATCGACCTGGTGCACCCCGACGACGTGCCGGCCGATCTCGAGGCCACGATCGAGGGATGGATCGACGAGCGCGGCAAGGACACGCGGCTCGAACGCACCGACGAACCCCTGACCGCGGCCGATGCGATCGAGCTCGGCATCGCCTCGGCTGCGGCGACGTCGGTAACCGGTTTCCTGGCCGAGGTCGACGGGCAGACGGTGCAGACGCCGAGCGGTCCGATCACGCTCGACACGCGCATCGCGACGAGCGAGGAAGAGGCCGGGGAGGGGACCGTCGCCCTGCGCTTCGACAACCTCGGGCCGATCCAGCGGGTCGCCCACGCGATCTCGACCCCCTCGATGGTCTACTTCCTGCTCGTGTTCGGGCTCGCCGCGCTGGCCTTCGAGATCACGCAGCCCGGGTTCGGCTTCGCGGGGTTCGCGGGTGTCGGACTGCTGGCCCTCGCCGCGTACGGACTGTGGGTGGTGCCGCCCTCGATCCTTGGCATGGCGCTCCTGCTCGGCGGCATCTGCCTGATGACCCTCGACGTGCGACTGCGCAACCTCGGCCCGCTGACCGCGGTCGGCCTGATCGCGTTCGGGGCCGGATCGGTGCTGGCGTGGTCGGGCGTGGCCGACGCGATCCGCATCTCGCCGTGGCTGATCGGCGGGGCGGTCGTGGCGTCGCTGCTCTACTACGGCTTCGCGCTCACCGTCGCCCTCCAGTCGCGCGATCGCATCGTGAACACGCAGAGGGGACTGATCGGACTGATCGGCGAGGCGCGGGGCAAGCTGGCCCCCGAGGGGCCCGTCTACGTGAAAGGCGCGATGTGGCGAGGCCGTGCGCAGGGCGACCCGATCGCTCCCGGCGCCAAGGTGCGGGTCCGGGGCGTCGACGGTCTCGTGCTGCGCGTCGAGGAGGAGCCGGACGCCGAGCCTGCCGGCGCGACCAGCGGGCTGGCCGACCCGGTCTGACCGCGCGCATCGGGTCCTCGGTGTGGTGATCCGGTGTCGCTCCTCAGTAGGTTGGGGCCGCCGCAATCCTCGACCGAGGCGTCCTCCGAACAATGGATTGAGATGTGGAATCTCGCCGAGGACTGGCAGCACGAGGCCGCCTGTCGGGGCCAGGACGCGATCTACTTCTTCGCGCCGAACTACTTCGAGCGCCGGGAGGAGAAGAACGCGCGCGAGGCCGTCGCGAAGGCGTTCTGTGCGCGGTGCCCGGTGCGGGAACGATGCCTCGAGTACGCCTTGACCACCCGCGAGGCGCATGGCATCTGGGGCGGCCTCAACGAGATGGAACGTCGTCGCCTGCTCCGCGAGCGGGCTCGCGCCGCGAGCTGACCCGGCCGCCGACCCGCGCCCGGCCGCTACCCTGACCCACCCCACCCGATCGTCTCGCTGCGGCAAGCCCGAATCGTGCGAGGATGCTCCCGCGATGGACGACCGACGAATCCTCGAGCGGATCACCGAACTCGGTCTCGAGCTCCCGCCGCCACCGAATCCCGTGGCCACGTACGTGCCCGTGCGGGTGGTGGGCTCGCTCGCGTTCGTGGCTGGACAGGTGGCCATGGTCGACGGCGTGCTGATGCACCCCGGTCTTCTCGGGGACGGGGTGACCCCGGACGAGGCGGCGCTGGCCGCCCGTCAGGCTGCGCTGCAGTCGCTCTCGGCCCTCCGCGAGGCCCTCGGCTCGTTCGAACCGCTCGTGGGCATCGCGCAGGTCACCGTCTACGTGGCGAGCGTGCCTGACTTCGCGGAGCATCCCGCGGTCGCCAACGGAGCGAGCGATCTGTTGGTCGACGTGCTGGGTGATCCCGGTCGTCACGCACGTGTCGCGGTCGGCGTGTCGTCGCTGCCGCTCGGCACCTCCGTGGAGGTCGCCGTCACCGCCCAGCTCGGCTGAACCATCCCGGGTCTCGGCAGGCGAGACTCAGCGCGGGAACCGAAGGTCGCCGTCGCGGCGACTGACGCCGGTCCGGTCGAAGAACTCCAACAGAGGAAGGGCGAACTTCCGGCTCGTGTGGAGCGCCTCACGGAAGGCGCTCACCGTGATGCCCTCGGTCGAGCTCCGCACGATCTCCTCGGCGCGGGCGACGAACTCGGGGGTGAAGACCAGCTCCTTCGAGATCCGTACCACGAGCCCGGCCGCCACGGCCGCCTCGATGACGTCGCGCTGCACCCCGCTTCGTTCCAGCTCGGCGATCGTGGGAGGCGTTGCCTCGGCGTCGCCGCCGATCGCGGCGAGCAGACGCTGCACGTCGACGTCGTCTGCGTCGAGCGCGACCCGGTGTCCTGCCAGGCGCACCGTGGTCGCCGACCGCACCACGAGCCCGGACGCCACCGTGGCGTCGATCGCCGTCTCGACGAGAGCGAGATCGGTCGGCGCCTTCGCCGTACGAAGGGCGTCACGGACGACCGTGCGAACGTCGCCGATCGGCGCGCCGGCGGCGAGCGGTTCACGCTCGTGGAAGCCGCCGAGCATCTCCATGACCGCGTGCTCCCACGCCTCGCGGACCGCCGGATCGACGGCCCAGGTCCCGATCACGATCGAGGGGTCGGCTTCCCTGCCGACCAACCGAGGCACGTCGTCGACGGCGACGGCGCCTCGCTCGGCGATCAGCAGGGCCGGCAACTCGTCGGGGGACGCCGCCACGCGGGCGGCGAGACGCTCCGGCGCCCCCGTCGCCTTGCCCGGCGCCAGGTCGAGCACCAGGCCGCCGGCCACGGTCTCCCGGCGGCCGGCTTCCCGCAGCACCACACGATCGCCGACGGCGAGCACGAGGGGATGCGACGTGCGCATTCGGGCGAACGCCGAGCCACCCGGCTCGAGCCGATTCCCTTCGAGGAAGCGCACCCGCGCATCGGCCTCCGCGGCGCCCGCGTATACCTTGAACGCTCCGCGTGCGGTGAGCGCCTTCGCGAGCCCTCGCACCGCCCGGAGTTCGACGTCGAACGTCGAGCTGGGGAGCCACGCTCCCGGGCGGGTGATCACGTCGCCGCGCCCGAGGTCGTCGCGTTCGAGTCCCACCAGGTTGGCGGCGACGCGCGCCACCGGGCACGCACGGTCCTCGCTCTGACGGTGCGTCTGCAGGGAACGCACGCGGGCCCGGCGATCGCCGGGTTCGATCGCGATCTCGTCACCGACCGCGAGGCAGGCGCCGGTGAGCGTCCCGGTCGCCACGGTCCCCGCTCCCTTGATCGTGAAGACGCGGTCGACGAAGAGCCTCGCTGGCGACGGCCTCGGCGCCGGAGCCTGCTCCAACATCGCGTCGAGCGCGGCGCCCAGCTGGTCGAGCCCCTCGCCGGTGGCCGACGAGACCGGCACCACGGGGGCACTGGCGAGCGTGGTCCCGTCGAGCTGCTCGAGAACCTCCTGCTCGGCGATGCTCAGGGTCTCCTCGTCGACGAGGTCGAGCTTCGTCAGGGCGACCACCCCGTGCGAGACGCCGAGCACATCGATGATCTCGAGGTGTTCCTCGGATTGCGGCTTCCAGCCCTCGTCCGCTGCGACGACGAAGAGCACGAGCGGCGCCGGACCGACCCCGGCGAGCATGTTGCGGATGAACCGCTCGTGGCCCGGAACGTCGACGAAGCCCACCTCACGTCCGCTCGGGAGCTGGCACCACGCGTAGCCGAGGTCGATCGTCAGTCCGCGGCGCTTCTCCTCGACCCAGCGATCGGGGTCGATGCCGGTGAGCCGAACGATCAGCGACGACTTCCCGTGGTCGACGTGGCCGGCGGTCGCCACCACGCGGTGCGCCGTGCCGACCTCGTCGCGCGCGCCCGCGGTCACCTCACTCCTCGTCGGCGAGCTCGTCGCCCTCGAGGGCGTACCAGACCGCCCGCGCGAGGTCGGGGACCTGCTCGTCCGTGACGGTCCGTAGGTCGAGGAGCACGTGGTCCTTCTCGATCCGGCCGAACACGCTGGGGCGGCCGGCGCGAAGGCGAGCGGCGAACGCGCCGGGATCGGGAACGGTGACCCGCACGCCCCAGGAGGGAAGCCCCGCGCCGGGCATCGATCCGCCGCCCACGGCCGACTCGCATCGATGCACATGGGCATGCTCGAGGTCGCCGCCGATGGTCTCGTTGAGCCGTTGGGCCCGCCGATGCACCGACCCGGCCGACTCCCGGAGCATGCGGACCACCGGCACCCGGTCGAGGTCGCCGGTCACGGTCATCGCGAGCACCTGCTCGAGCGCCGCCACCTGCATCTTGTCGACGCGGACGGCGCGGGCGATGGGGTGGCGACGGAGCTTCGCGACGAGCGCGGCGTCACCGACGATGATGCCGGCCTGCGGACCGCCGAGCAGCTTGTCGCCCGAGAACGTCACGAGGTCGGCGCCGTCGGCGAGCGCGTCGGCGACGGCGGGCTCGCCCTGCGGCAACCCCTGGCCGTGACGCAGCAGGCCCGAGCCCACGTCGTGGAGGAAGGGCACGCCGTGCTGCTCCGCCAGACGGGCGAGCTCGGCGGCCGGAGCGGAGGCCGTGAACCCGACGACCCGGTAATTCGATGGATGCACCTTCAGTACCGCCCCGACGCGCTCGGTGAACGCCGCACGGTAGTCGCCGATGCGCGTGCGGTTCGTCGTGCCGACCTCGACGAGCTTCGCTCCCGATGCCGCCATGATGTCCGGGATGCGGAACTCCCCACCGATCTCGATCAGCTCGCCCCGCGAAACGAGCACCTGCTTACCCTTCGCGAGCCCGGCCAGGCTCAGCATCAGCGCCGCGGCGCAGTTGTTCACGACGAGTGCATCCTCGGCGCCCGTGATCGCGACGAGTATCGACTCGGCGCGGCTCGAGCGACTTCCCCGGGCACCGGTCTCGCGGTCCACCTCGAGGTCGCTGTAGCCGCGGGCCGCTCGCGCCGCCGCCTCGATCGCTCGCTCGGGCAGCGGCGCCCGTCCGAGGTTCGTGTGCAGGATCACCCCGGTCGCGTTGATCACTGGGGTGAGGCCGACCGAGATGCGCGAAGCCCGAGCGATCGCCCGCGCCAGGATCTCGTCGTCGGTCGGGCGCTCGTCGCTCGCCACCTCCATGCCCGCCCGCACCTCACCGAGCACCTCGCTCACCGCGCGCTTCAACAGCGGCCGACCGATGGTGACGACCGCCCTCGTTCCCGGCTCGGAGCGGAGCAGCGAATCGACCGAGGGAAGCGAGCGCCGGACGTCCGTCATGGCCCGGAGCCTATCCCGCGGAACGGTGGCGAGGCGCGCATGGGCGGTGGTGAGGCTTCCGTGGCAGGATAGGGCGTGATGGCCGACACCCGAGAGCGTCCCGCCTTCCAGTCGTCCCAGGTCACGAGCATGATCCGGGGCGGCGGCCTCGACATCGAGATCGCCGACGACTCGATGGCGACCGAGGACATGATCCTCAACATCGGGCCGCAGCACCCGTCGACCCACGGCGTACTCCGAGTGGTGCTCGAGCTCGACGGTGAGGTGATCGTGCGTGCCGAGCCCGTGATCGGCTACATGCACCGCGCGGCGGAGAAGCTCGCCGAGTTCCGCGACGCGCGTCAGACGATGGTGCTGATGAACCGTCACGACTGGATCAGCGCGTTCAACAACGAGCTCGGTTTCGTGATCGCGGTGGAGCGGCTCGCCGGCATCGAGGTACCGGCGCGAGCGCAGTGGATCCGCACGATGTTCGCCGAGTGGAACCGCATCTTGAACCACCTGATGTTCTCGGGTTCCTACCCGCTGGAACTCGGGGCGATGACGCCGATCTTCTACGCGTTCCGTGAACGAGAGATGATCCAGGACCTGATGGAGAGCGCGACCGGCGCACGCATGCATCACTCGTACTGCCGCGTCGGCGGGCTCAAGGACGACCTGCCGGCGGGGTTCCTGAAGCGGTCGGTCGACGTACTCGCCGCTGTGCGCAGGACGATCCGCGACTTCGAGACGCTGATCATGGGCAACGAGATCATCTTCGCGCGCTGCCGCAACGTCGGCGTGCTCCCGACGGCGACGGCGGTCGCCTTCGGCACGAGCGGACCCGTGCTGCACGCGAGTGGTGTGCCGATGGACCCCCGGAAGGACGAGCCGTACGAGAAGTACGGCGAGGTCGAGTTCGAGGTGCCGGTCGGGCAGACCGGCGACAGCTACGACCGCCTGTGGGTATTGGTCGAGCGTATGAAGCAGAGCTGCAACATCATCGAACAGTGCATGGACAAGCTGCCGGCGGGTGAGTACCGCGCCCCGAAGCTGCCGAAGACCCTGAAGCTCGAGGGTGAGTCATACGTCCGCACGGAGAACCCGCTCGGCATGATGGGCTACTACCTCGTCGGGAACGGGAAGAAGCAGCCGTACCGCCTCAAGATGCGCACCCCGTCGTTCTCGAACGTCAGCGTGATCCCGGCGATGCTGCCCGGCACGCAGCTTCCCGACCTGATCTCGATCCTCGGGTCGATCTTCTTCGTGGTCGGCGACGTCGACCGCTGAGCGCGTGAGCACGAGGCCGTCACGCCCGCGCGTGAGTGCGCTCAAGAAGCTCGTGACGACCCACGCCGATCTCGCAGCGGCGGCCGAGCGGGCCGGCGAGGTCGCCGACGACGTGCTGTTCCCCGCGGCGCAGGCGACCGACCGCGCCCGGCTGGTTCCGCTCGCGAACATCGACGCCCTCCGTGATGCGGGGCTGCTCGGGTTGCAGGGTCCCATGAGCGTCGTCGGCGGACTGGGGGCCGGCCACGAGGAGGCCCGGCCGGTGTTCGAGGCGGTCGCCGGCGGGTGCGGCGCCACGGCCTTCGTGTGGGCGCAACACCACGGTGCCGTGCGACGCGTGGCCGGGGGCGACGGTCCGGCCCGCGCCGCGTGGCTTCCGCGTCTGTGCGACGGGTCGACCCTCGCTGGCATCGGCTTCGCGTACCTGCGCCGTCCCGGTCCAGCCGCGGTCCGCGCCGAGCGCGCGGCCGGCGGCTGGCGGATCACCGGCGAGGCGCCTTGGATCACCGGATGGGGCCTGATCGACGCGCTCGTGGTCATGGCCAGAGCCTCCGACGGCTCCGTGGTCACCGCGGTCGTCGACCGTCCGGCCGAGCACCCTGCGCTGCACCCCGGGGAGCCGCAGGCCCTGGCCGTGATGGGGGCGACCGGGACGGTGGTCCTCCGTCTCGACGTGTTGGAGGTAGCCGATCGCGACGTGGTCGGCGTACAGACCGACGAAGCCTGGCGACGGCGGGACCGGGCCGGCTCGGCGCTTCCGCCTGCTGCTCCGCTCGGGATCGCCGACCGGGCGATCCGGTTGCTCCGCGAGCGAGCGTCGGATCCAGGTGTCACCTCGGCGGCCTCGGCGCTCGCCGTCGAGCTCGACGAACGGCGGGCGGCCACTGACGAGATCGCCGCCGCGATCTCCGGATCGATGGTCGACGATCGACCGATCGACGACATGGTCCTGACGGGCGCCACGGAACGCGACCGCGGCCTCGACCTCGCTCGGCGCGCCACCGACGCGCTCGTGGCGGCGAGCGGCGGCGGTGCGATGTCGCTCGATCATCCCGCACAGCGGCTGAGTCGCGAGGCGACGTTCTACTTGATCCAGGCCCAGACCGGCGATCTGCGAGCGACCTCGCTCGCCCGCGCCGCGCGTTCTCGCTGAACGGCTTCCCGAGCTTGGCCCGCGGGTCTCATCCGAGCTCCAGTTGTCCGCCCACCCGTGCCGATACCCCGAGGATGGGACGTCCAGCGGGTTCCGGCGTGCAGCCGATCGGCCTGTTCCGCGTCCGCATGGCGCGCGACGGCGCGGTGGACATCTGGGCCAAGGGCTGGCGCCTCGAATCGCAGGTGCCGGCCCTCGTTCCCGTGGTGATCGCCGTCGGCTTCCTGTTCTCGCCGTTCCCCCTGCCGGTCCGTTCGGTCGGCGCCGGCCTACTCTTGGGTTGCGCCTGGATCGTGCTGCGGATGTCGCGCCTGGGGTTCCGGGTCGATCTCGCCGGCGTGCAGGTGACCAATGTGGCGCGTACGCACCGCGTGGCCTGGGAACGCTTCGACGGGTTCGTGGGGGAGCGCAACGAGCACGAGGGCAGGTGTGTGCTCCTCACCACCGATGGAGATCGGGTCACGTCGCCCGGCACCCTGGATCCCGACGAGATGGACCCGTTCTGGGCTGAGGGCGACATCTCCGCGGTCGACCAGCTGAACCGCCTCGTCGCGCGGACCCGCGAGGCGCTCACATCGGGATCGGTTCCCCGCCCGGCGGATCTGAAGGAGTCCGCGCCATCGCCCGACGACGGTGGTCTCGAGTCGCCGGGCGCGCGGCGGCTGCGGAACATCGCTGGCGGTTGACCCAGACCCCGCCGGGGCCTCAGTCGCGCATGCCCTGTCCCTCGGTGGCGGTCATCGTGCCGGCTCTCGTGATCGCGATCTCGCCATAGGCTGCGTCCGGCTCCCGGACGACCGCGTCATGAGACGGAAGCGAAGCCGGAGGTGACATCGGGCGATGGATCGCACGGCTCACAACTGCCGGTTGATCCAGACGCCGCCGGGGCCCGAGTAGCTGTCGCCCTCGCCCCAGACCCCGATGAACTTCCCGGTGTTCGTGATCGCTGCCTCGCCATAGTCTCCGTAGGGTTCACGGAATCCGGCCGGGCTCTTGTACGCCGTGCCGCCGGTGGCGTCGGAGATGTTCACGGGGCTCGACCACGAGATCCCACCATCGGTGGAAGCGCGGTACCAGACGTTCCAGGCGTCTGGACCGCCGTCCTGCTGCATGTAGAACGCACGGACGTCGCCGGTGCCTCGCGATTCCATCGCAGGGAACGACGAGAAGACCCCTGCGCTGGACAAGGCGGAGCGGGTGCTCCAGGTCGCACCGCCGTCGCCAGACCGTTTCGTCCAGATCGTCTGTGGACCGCCGGCCGTCGTCGCGCCGTCGTACAGCATCACGAGCGCTCCGTTCGAGTCGGCGCTGATCGCCGAGTGGCCGAGGTAGTAGTCGGCGCTACACCCGTCGGCCACGCAGTCGGCGCCCAACTCGACCGAGTCCACGACGACGTTGGACCACGACGATCCCTGGTTCGGCGAGCGGATCGCGTGCACCTGCACCTGGCCCTCGGGCGACGCCCCCGGTCCCGTGTAGCTCACGCTCGACTGGGAGAAGACGACCGTGCCGTTCGGCAGCACGTCACCGTCGAACGCGAAGAAGTAACGGGGGGAGTCGACAACCTTGGTCTGCGTCCACGTGGCGCCCGCGTCGTGGGACTGCGCGATGTACGGATCCCCGCCGCTCGGGCCGTTCCACGCGACGTACACGTGCTGCCCATCGTCGCTCGCCGCGAGGATCGGCTTGTCGTTCCAGCTGACCTTGCCGTAGGTCTTCACGGGCGCCGACCAGGTTGCCCCGTTGTTCGTCGACTTCGAGAAGTAGACGTCGAAGTCGTTCATCCACACCGCGTAGACGTGGCCGGTGTTCGGCACGACCTCCACGATGGGGTCGAACTGCCCCTTCTGGCCGCGGCATTCGCAGAGGAACTGATCCCCCATCCACGTCGCGCCCCCGTCGTTGGAACGGCGCAGCACGATATACGGGGTCGGGCACCGGTTCCCGCATGCGTTCGGCCCCGTGTAGCGCGTGGTCGTCATGTAGACCCAGGGGGTGGCCGGCGCGGCCGCGATCGCGGGCTCCCAGTCGTCGGCCGTGGGGCTGGCGAGCTGCTCGCCGGACCATCCCGGGACAGCCGCCGCCACGATCGGCTCGATCTGTCCGAGCTCGCCGACCCGGCGGGCGTCGTCGGCCGCGTTCAGACGCTGCTCGGTCGAGGTCGCCTGCTCGATCCGCTCGGCGCGAGCCCTTCCGGGCGCGAGGGAGCCGGCACCGTCGCTGCCGGATGCCAGGATCGCCGCCACGGCGACGAGCGCGATCGCCAGCGATGTCGCGATCGTCCTGGTCCAGGTCAGTCCCTTCACCATCTCTGCGCATCCTCCCGCTCGACCGGGCCGTTGGGCGGACGCTACACCGACACCCGCGCGGAGCGCCACCGTCGAGGGGCGGACATGCGGCGACGTCGAGCCGTTAGGCTCGCGAGCCATGGCCGCGACCCCCACGACCCGACCCGCGAACGTGCGTCGCCCCGAGCCGGCGTTCCAGCGTCGCGGCCGCCTCGCACGGCAGCTGATCGTCGTGCCCGTGACGGCATTGTTCCTCGTGCCCCTGTGGCTGATGATCGTGGCCTCGCTGCGGCCGCTCGGCGAGGCGCCGCCGCAGTCGGTGCAGTGGTTCCCGACCTCGCCCGCGTGGGGGAACTACGCCGAGGTCTTCGAGGTGGTGCCGTTCGCGCGCTACACGGCGAACTCGCTGCTCGTGGCTGCGATCGCCGTGCCACTCTCGGTCGTCGTGGCCTCGTGGGCCGGCTTCGCGATCGCGCGGCTTCCGCGTCGATCGCGTGTCTTCCTGATCGGCCTGTGCGTCGGGGTCCTGATGATCCCCGCCACGTCGCTGCTCGTTGGTCGGGTGAGCGTCTTCCGATGGCTCGGGCTCACCGATACGCCGATCCCGCTGATGGCTCCGGCCCTGCTCGGCATGTCGCCCCTGTTCGTGCTGCTGTACGCATGGACCACTTCGCGCCTGAGCGGGGACCTGTTCGATCTCGCGCTCGAGCGCGGCCTCTCGCCGGTCGCCACCTGGTGGCGGGTCGCGATGCCGCTTCAGCGGGGCACGACCGCGGCGGTCGCGTCGCTGTCGTTCGTGATCTCGTGGGGGAACTTCCTCGACCCGTTGATCTATCTCTACGACGGGCGCTGGTTCACGGTGCCGCTCGGCATGCGGTCGCTCGCGATCGTGCCGGTGACCGAGCAGCCGCTGATGCTCGCCGCGTCGGTGCTGGCCTGCCTGCCGGTGCTGGCCTCGTTCCTGTTCGTGCAGCGTCGGCTGTTCACCGATCCGAGGACGGAGACCGTCACGTGAGGATCCGATCGCTCGGCGCGCTCCTCGTCGTCGGGCTCGTGCTCGCCGCGTGCACGAGCGAGGACGCATCTCCCCAGCCTGGCGAACCGACGACCGTATCGGTCTGGGTGTCGGGCGACCCCGGGGAGACCCAGGCGTTCGTCGACGTCGCCGCGGCGTTCGAGATGTCCCAGGATGCGATCGACGTCGACCTCGTCACGATCGCCGAACGCGACGATCTGATCGCGCGCTTGTCGACGTCGCTCGCGGGCGGTGAGCCGCCCGACGTCTTCCTCATGAACTACCGCTACCTGGGGCAGTTCGAGTCGAAAGGGGCGCTCGAGCCGGTCGAGCCGTACCTCGACGCCTCCGATGCCCTGTCGGCCGATGCGTTCTATCCCGAGGCGATGACCGCCTTCCAGGACGACGGCGTGCAGACGTGCATGCCTCAGAACGTGTCGAGCCTGGTCCTCTACTACAACCGCGACCTGTTCGAGGCCGCCGGTATCGACCCGCCTCCCGCCCAGGGCTGGAAGTGGAACGACATGGTGACGACCGCGACGGCGCTCACCCAGGACACGGACGGTGACGGTGCGATCGACGTGTACGGCCTCGGCACCGACGTGGAGATCATCAGGGTGGCCCCGTTCGTCTGGTCGAACGGAGGCGACATCGTCGACGATCCCGACCGGCCGACCCGGTTCACGATCGGCAGCCTCGACGCGATCCGTCCGATCCAGGCGTTCCTCGATCTGCGGGGGGTGCACGGCGTCACCCCCACCGACGAGGAGGCCGAGTCGGCGGACTTCGAGACGAGGTTCCTCGACGGGTCGCTCGCGATGATGATGGAGTCCCGCAAGGTCGTGCCCTCGTTCCGCACGATCACCGACTTCGAATGGGACGTCGCCCAGCTGCCCGTGCACGAGCAGCCGGCGACGGTGCTGCACTCCGACGCGTACTGCATGACCGCGGCGGGCGAACGCAAGGACCAGGCGTGGGAGTTCCTGGAGTTCGCGCTCGGCCCGCAGGGCCAGGAGATCGCGACGGAGACCGGCCGCACCGTGCCCTCGCTGCGCTCGGTGGCCGAGTCGGACGCGTTCCTCGACCCGAGCGTGCCGCCGGCGAGCTCGCAGGTGTTCCTCGACAATATCCCCTCTATCCAGGCGGTTCCCCACATCGCGACCTGGCCCGAGATCGAGGACGTCGTGAACGCGCTGCTGGAGGAGGCCTACTACGAGCCGACCGGTCGCGGTGAGGCCGGCGAGCTCGTGGTCTCGATCCTCGACCGGACGAAGCCGCTGTTCGAGCGGGCGAACTCGGGCGGCTGACGCGTGGCGGTGCGGGTCGACCGGGAGCGGCTGGGCCTGTGGCTCATGGCCTCGCCGTTCTTGATCGGGGTCGTCGTGCTCGTGGCGGCGCCGGCCCTCGTGACGCTCGTGATGTCAGTGTTCGAGTGGGATCTGCTGCAGCCGGCCCGCTTCATCGGACTCGACAACTTCCGCGAGCTCGTCGGCGACGTTGCGTTCAAGGCGTCGCTGCGCAACTCGCTCACGTACGCCGCGATCGCCGTGCCGCTGCGCGTGGCGATCGCGCTCGGCCTCGGGCTGCTGATGCACCGTCGGATGCGCGGGGTCGACGCCGAGCGCGCGGGCGTGTTCTTCCCCACGGTGATCCCCGACGTCGCGTACGCGCTGCTCTGGCTCTGGATCCTCAACCCGCTGTACGGCCCGCTCAACCTGCTGCTCGGCGCGCTCGGGTTGCCGACCCCGTCGTGGCTCTCGATACCGGCGTCGGCTCGGTGGGGGGTAGTCATCATGGGGTTGTTCCTGATCGGGGAAGGCTTCCTGATCGCGCTCGCCGCGCGACGCGCCCTGCCGGGGGAGCTCTACGACATGGCCTCGGCGAGCGGAGCGGGTCCGTTTGCGCGCTTCGCCCGAGTGACGCTGCCGCTGATGACGCCGGCCCTGCTGCTGATGGCCACCCGCGACACGATCATGAGCTTCCAGGCGACGTTCGTGCCGGCGTTGATCGTGACCGAGGGCGGACCGCCTCCCTACGGCACCACGTACTTGCCGCTGTTCGTGTACCGCAACGCGTTCGAGTACCTGCGTTACGGGTACGCCTCGGCCGCGACGGTGTTCATGTTCGTCCTGACCGCCTCGATCGTGTGGCTGCAGTACCGCGCGTTCGATCGCGTTCGCCGAGGGGGGCTCTGGGCGGGGTCACGCCTCGGCGGCTGAACGGTGCTCACGAGCCGCACGCAGGAACGCCGGTTCGGCGACGTCGGGGGTGGCCACCACGAACCATCGGAAACGCCCGAGCCCGGCGGGGTCGGCCAGCATCGTCGCCCGGCTTCGGCCACCCCACGTGCGCACCGCGTCGGCGCCGCGTCCGGAGTCGAGCAGGTCCTGCTGGCGCTCGAGCTCGGTGTGCAGCCAGTCCTCGAAGCCGAGCGCGATCAGGGCGTCGTGCTGCGAGACGGTCGGGAAGGCCCGCAGTCCCTGCGCCGTCGCCGTCTCCGCCAGGAACCCGAAGTCCACGCCCGCGGTGATGTCGGTCGTGCCGGGCGCGGCGAACAGGTCCTCGACGACCCGGTGCGAGGCGTACCCGTGGGCCGGGCCACCGGAACCACGGTCGGAGCCGTAGTCGATCGCGAGCATGACGCGGGGCGCCGACCCCTCGAGCGCCGCCGTCACGAACGTCGCCGCGCCAGTCGGCACGATGGTCTCGACGTCGGTCGCCTCGAGGTCGGTGACCGGCCGCAGCACCTCGACGAGCCGGTCGCCGTCGAGGCCGACGAAGGCCTCGTGCGAGCCCTCGTCGGCCAGCCGGAACCTCCGGAACGGCAGGTTGTCCAGCAGCTCGTGCGCGATGATCATCGCCGGTGCGCTCGCGGCGGGCATCGCGTCGCGGACCGTCACCCCGTCGATCGTCGCCAGCGCCGTTCGAGCCCCGGCGCTGCGTTCGACCGCGGTGACCCTCGTATCGAGATCGGCGAGCTCTGGGAGCAGAGCTCGAAGCAGCGTGCCGTCGCCGGCCCCTGCCTCGATCAGCTCGAACCCGTCGGGACGGCCCATCGCCTCGTGCAGGTCGCGGATCGCCTCGGCGAGCAGCTGCGCGAAGATCGGGTGCACGTGAGGGCTCGTCACGAAGTCGCCCGTCGGTCCTGCACCGACCGGTGGCTCGTCGTAGTAGCCGCCCGGCGAGTACAGGGCGAGCTCCATGAACCGGTCGAAGCGCATCGGCCCGAGTCGGCGGATCTCGTCCACGATCGTGCGGGCGACCACGCCCGGGCCCTCGGCGTCCATCGAGCGGCAGGGTACCTGGGAGGATGAACGCTCGATGAGCGAGCAGATCCGACACGCCGCGTCGGTGGTCGCCGTGCGCGAGGGCGACGACGAGCCCGAGGTGCTCGTCCTCGAGCGGGGGGCCGACAGCCGCTTCCTGCCCGGGTACGTCGTGTTCCCGGGAGGAGCGGTCGACGCCGACGACGCCGTGCTGGCGGCTCGCTGGTTCGACGACGAGGGCGAAGCGGCGCGGGCCGCCGCCGTGCGCGAGCTCGTCGAGGAGGCAGGCCTCGCCCTCACCCGCGGTGGGCTGGTCGATGCCAGCGACCCGGACTCGCTCGATCCGGTGCACGCTTCGCCGCCGATCGCGGCCCAGCTGCACGAGCTCGCGCGGTGGGTCGCTCCCGACGAGGTGCCCGTGCGGTTCGACGCCCGCTATTTCACGATCGCCGCGCCGAGGGATCTCGAGCCGGCACCCGACGGTGGGGAAGCCGCCCACGCCTGGTGGGCCTCGCCTCGGGCGTTGCTCGGCGAGTGGCAGGCCGGCGCCCGCAAGCTGTACTGGCCGACCTACGCCACGATGCTCGAGCTCGCCGCCTGCGGGAGCACCGAGGCGATCGTGACGCTCACCTTCGAGACGCGCGAGCCCGACGACGACGAGGTCGTGCGGCTGCCGCGGTCGGTCTTCTGGGAGGACTGAGCCGATGTTGCCGATCGTGCGGGTGCTGGCTCCGAACCCGAGCGCCTACACGCTCGACGGGACGAACACGTGGGTCGTGGGCGAGGCCCACTCGGTCGTCGTGATCGACCCAGGACCGGACGACCCTGCTCACCTCGACGAGGTTGCACTCGCCGCGGGCGGAGATGTGAGCGCGGTGCTCGTCACCCACGATCACCCCGACCACGCGCCTGGAGCCGTATCGTTCGCCGCCCGCGTGGACGCGCCGCTCTATGCGTTCCGGCTCACCGGCGCCGAGCACCTGCGCGATGGGCAGCAACTGCGGGCGGGAGCCGTGACGCTCACCGCGGTGCACACGCCCGGGCATACCAGCGACCACATGGCGTTCTACGTTCCCTCGGAGGGCGCCCTGTTCACGGGCGACGCGGTACTCGGTCGCGGCACGAGCTTCATCGACCCGCCCGACGGCGACCTGGCCCAGTACCTTCGGTCGCTCGCCCGCATGCAGGAGCTCGCTCCGCGCACGATCTACCCGGGCCACGGTCCCGTCGTCCTCGGCGCCGCGGCCAAGTTGCAGGAGTACCTCGATCACCGCGCGGAGCGCGAGGAGCAGGTCGTCGAGGCGATCTCGCACGGACCCCGCACGGTCACCGACATCGTGGGCGAGATCTACGCCGCGTACCCCCCCGAGGTGCACGAGCTCGCCGCCCGCTCGGTGCTCGCACACCTGTTGAAGCTCTCCATGGAGGGCCGGGCAGCGCAGATGGGGCGCGGCGACGACGCTTCTTGGGAGGCGGTCGCTCCTCGCTCGTGCGAGCGGTGCGGCAAGCCGGTGAAGGGCCGGGCGCGCTACTGCGGCACGTGCAGCCTGATCCTGTTGCAGGAGGGCACGGCCGACAGCCGGTGACGCAGCACGATGCGTCCCCGCGTCGGTACCTCGAGCCGGCCTTCGCGAGCCAGCACACGCATCGCTCGGGTCACCGATTCACGAGTCGTGCCGCACAGGTCGGCGAGATCCTCATGGGTGAGACGCAGCCCGATCGCGACCCCGCCGGCCACGGGATGCCCGAACCGCCCGGCGAGCACCTGCAGCCGCGCGGCGAGCCTGGTCGGCACGTCGAACCACGCCAGATCGGCCGCGAGTCGCGCCGTTCGCTCGGCCCGCCGGACCAGCAGCGGCACCGCCTCGCCGGGCGAGATCTCGCGCAGCCGGCCGGGCTTCAGGGCACGCACCGTCGCCTGGGCGAGACGCTCCTCTCCGTCGGAGCCGGCGCCGTCACCGGGGCCCCCGACCCCGTCGCCGGGTCCGAGCACGTCGAGTACCAGCCGGCGCCCGTCGAGCCGGAGCACCTCGACGACGAACGCACCGTGCGTGACGACCCGCATCGGCGGGCTTGGCTCGCCCTGCCGGACGACCACGCTTCCGGCGCGCACGGCGATCTCGAGGGGACGCGGATGCAGCCCTCGCTGCTCTCGGGCGACCATCGGCACGGCTCCTTCGGGGGAGGAGCGCGACTTCGGGGAGCAGGACCCTACCCGCCACCTCCGACATCGACAGAGGTGCGCATGCGGGGGACCGGGCGATGCATCGCACCCCCCCGAAGGGCTAGGCTTGCCGCGAGCCCGCCGACGATGAGCTCAAGGAGGAACCCTCGTGGCCAAGCCGAAGCCGAAGCTCGAGCCCGTGCTCGCGGCCGTCCCGCTGTTCGAGGGGCTGTCGAAGCGCCACCTGAAGAAGCTCGCCTCGCTCGCCGAGATGGCCAACTTCATGCAGGGGGCCAAGGTCGTGAAGGAAGGCGATCCTGGCGACAGCTTCTACGTCGCGCTCTCCGGCGAGGCGAAGGTCATGGTCAAGGGCAGGACCGTGCACCGCGTGTTGCCAGGCGATCATTTCGGCGAGATCTCGCTGCTCGACGGCGGCGAGCGCACCGCAACGGTCGTGGCCGAAACCCCGATGACGCTGCTGATGATCACGCGGAAGAACTTCCTGAAGGAGCTCGAACAGGATCCCGAGGTCGCGATCACGCTGCTCGAGAGCCTCGCCCGCATGATCCGCCGCGTCGACCGGTCGCTGGCCCGCTGACGTCGCGGAGGCTGCCCGCATGAAGGTCGAGTTCTACCGCCCGGCGTCAGCGCCGGGCGTCGACCAATCCGACGCGGAAGCGCCGCCGCCCGAGCTCGTCGGCTCGGCCTCGTGGGTTGGCGCCGAATCGGTCGTCGAGTGCCGCGACGACGAGCTGCGGACGCTGCTGGAACGCGCCTATCGCAAGACGCCGGTCGTGACCGACGACGCGTCGTACCGGCGGTTCGGCACGTACGGCGAGGTGCAGATCCAGCCGGGCACCCTCGAGTGGTTCCGGGCCGCGTCGTTCGTACGCGTGCCTACGGAGACGGGCCTCGAGGTCCGCCTCGTTCCCGGGATCACGGAGGGTGGGTTCGACCCGGCCGCGGGCTACCGGCGGTTCGAGGACTCGATCGAGCGGCTCGCCACCGGTCAGTAGCCCGAGCTGGGCTCGCTCTCGGATGCGAGCCACGCCTGGCCCGCGTCGCAGAACGAGCGGAAGTCGCAATGGGTGCACCATCGTCCCGGCGTCGGGTCGAACGCGCCGTCACCGATCGCCGTGAGTGAGGCCTCCACGCGTTCTCGCACGACCGAGGGGTCGTCCATCGGCTTCTGGATCTCGTCGCCGCTCGCGAGGTAGAGGTAGGTGAGCGTGAGATCGGCGGGGGCCTTCCCCCAGATCTCGACCGCGGCGAGTCCGTAGACGTCGAGCTGCATGCCGAGCGTGGGGTCGTCGGCGGCGGGCCGTCGGCCGGTCTTCCAGTCGACGATCTCCCAGGGGCCGTCGGGTTCGCCGAAGATCGCGTCGATGCGTCCGCCGACCGTGAACTCGCCGAGGCGCAGCAGAAAGGCCCGCTCCGCGTAGAGCGGTGGGACGCCCGCGAACCTGCTGGCGAGGAACGACTCGCGCAGGCGTTCGATGCGGCCCGGGTCGCCGGCGAGCTCCTCGTCGGTGAGGTCGGGACGATCCTCGAGCTCGAGGAGCTGTCCCTGGCCGCGGGCGCGGCGCTCGATCCAGGCGTGGATCTCGGTGCCGATGCGCGCGGCCGGGCCGCTGAAGCGCGGCAGCGGGCGCACCCGCGACCAATAGAAGCGCTTCGGGCACTGCACGTACGTGATCAAGTCGCTCGCGCCGACCGCCTGGGGTGTGCGCTCGGGGCCGGGACCGCCCTCGACCGCCTCGCGCTCGCGCAGGTGGGCGGCGAGTTGGCGCCGGTCTGCCGTGAGGCGCTCGAACGCCGTGCGGTCGTCGTCGTCGAGCGCGTCGACGAGCGCGGTCTGCACGGCGCCGGCCCCGATCGCCGCCACGGCGGTACGCCGCCATCCGTCTGGGAACGCCGCATCGGCGTCGTCGGGCCTCGCAGGGCCCGGCCAGTCGCGCACGAGCGACTCGCGGTAGCCGAGCATCGGGTTCCGCTCGGGCTCGGCGTCGCCCGACGGCCCGCTCGACGTCTCGATCGCCACCTCGGCCTCCCCCTCGGTCGTGCCCCACTCGGCGAGCTCGGTGAAGAACTCGCTCGGACCCTTCGCGCGAACGTTCTCGCCGTACCAGTTCGAGGCGCTCACGTGCAGCGACCGGCGGGCGCGCGTGAGGGCGACGTACATCGTGCGGCGCTCCTCGATGACCTCCTGGGCCTGCAGGTCGCGCTTGAAGTGCGAGAGCACGCCGTCGAACGTGGGCAGGATCGCCGCGTCGCCGCGCAGCTCGAAGTCGAGCGAGTAGCCGCGCTCGGCCGGGTTCTGTTGGATGCGCCTCGACGGCATCAGCCCCGCCGCCACGCCCGGCACGAAGACGTGGTCGAACTCGAGCCCCTTGGCCTGATGGATCGTCATCACCTTGACCGAGTCGGACTCGCTCGGCTGCACGGGCTCCCATTCTTCCTTCTCGAGCGCCTCGACCGAGTCGACGTAGTCGAGGAACGCGCGAAGTGTGAGCTCACCCTCGACCGGCTCGAACGCGTGCACCTGGTCGAGGAACGCGGCGAGGTTGCGCGAGCGCTGGGCGGCGGCGGCGCGGTCGACGTCGGCCTCGAGCTCGTCGACGATGCCGATGCGCCGCATCACCTCGCCCAGGAACTCGGGCACCGGGCGGCGGGCTTCCACCCGCAGCGCCGAGAGCTCGGCGCGGAACTCCTCGAGCCGCATCCGGCCCTCGTCGGACAGGCCTTCGACCTCGTCGAGGTGCTCGAGCGCCTCCGCGAACAGGAACGGCGTCTCCTCGTCGTCGCCACCCTCGTCGCGCCAGGCGTAGTTCTTGCCTTTCGCCCACGAGGCGACGAGCGCGAGGTCCTTGAAGCCGACGCGGTAGCGGGGGCCCATCAGGATGCGGGCGAGCGCGACGCTCGCCATCGCGTCGTTCGCCGCGCGAGCGTACGCCATCACCTCGACGACCTCGGGCGTACGCAGCAGCCCGGCGAGCCCGACGATCTCGGCCGGGATCTCGCGCTCGGCGAACGTCTGCTGGAGCAGGAAGAACAGCCGCGATGTGCGGCACAGCACCGCAGTCTCGTGCCACGGCGAGCCGGAGGCGTTGAGCTCCACGACCCGCTCGGCGATCGCGCGCGCCTCGGTCAACTCGTCGCGATGTGACGTGACCGTGACGTCGCCCTCGCCGTTGGGTCCGAAGGGCACGAGTCGCTTGTCGGGGTCGGGACGCTGGGCCGGTGGGAGCGGTGAGATGATCGTGTCGGCCGCGTGCAGGATGCGTGCGCCCGATCGGAAGTTCGTGAACAGTGGCAGCCGCTCGGCGGGCGTGCCGTCTTCCTTCGGGAAGTCGGTCGCGAAGTCGAATAGGTTCGACAACGACGCGCCCCGCCACGCGTAGATGTTCTGGTCGGGGTCGCCGACGGCCGTGACCGGGTGGCCGCCCCCGAACATCGCGCGCATGAGCTTCGCCTGTGCGACGTTCGTGTCCTGGTACTCGTCGAGCAGCACGGCGGCGAACCGGTCGCGGTACTCGCGGCCGACCTCGGGGTGAGCGGTCGCGACCTTGACCGCTAGCTCGATCTGGTCGCCGAAGTCGATCACGGCGAGGTCGCGCTTCAGCCGGCGGAAGACTCCCACCGCCTTCGCGAGCTCGATACGCTCGAGCGCCGTGTCGTAGACGCGGTCGGTGCGCGCGATCTGCTTGAGCACCGGCAGCCGCCCCTCGACGAAACTCACGACGTCGTCAGGGTCGACGAGGTGGTTCGCGATCTGCCCGTCCAGGTTCAGGATCTTCTCGACCACGCTCGGCTGCCACTCGGTCTTCACGTGCTCGAACGTCATCTCGTCCAGCACCCGCCCGGCGAGTGTGACCCGCTGGGCCTGACTCAGCACCCGTCGCCCGGTCTCGATGCCGGCGAAGATGCCGTACCGGTCGATCACCTGGGCGGCGAGCCCGTGGTAGTTCAGGATCTCGGGCTCCTCGCCCTGGGCGAGCTCCACGCCGGCGAGCGCGCGGCGGATGCGCGAGCGGAGGTTGTCGGTGGCCTTCACGGTGAACGTGAGCGCGAGCACGTTCCCGGGCAGCACCCCCTCGACGTCGCCGTCGACCCGCCCGAGCGCCGCGAGCGCCAGGTAGACCACTCGGGCGGCGATCACGCTCGTCTTGCCCGAGCCGGCGCCTGCGATCAGCACGCTCGGCTCGAGCGGCATCGTGATCGCGCGCCATTGCTCGTCGGTGGGAGGCGCGCCACCCATGGCGGTCACGACCTCGGGCGGGAACGTCGCGCTCACGCCGGCACCTCCTCGGGTGCTCCGGCGCGGACGGACTCGACGGGGAACACCGGCTGACCTTCCGCGTACAGCGGGCAAAGCGTCTGGAAGTCGCAGAACCGGCAGTTCGCGTAAGGGTTCGGCCGGAACACCTCGCGCTCGTTCAGGTCCCGCTTGCGCGCGATCAGCGAGGCGAGGCGCTCACGCATCTCCGCCTGGTAAGCCTCCTCATCGCGCTCGGTGACCATCCACTTGCGGTAGTCGATGTCCTTGCTCTTCCAGTTGCCCCGCAGGAACGCGAGCTCGACGGTCTTCACCGGCTGGTACTCCGCGAGGTCGGGCGATTCCTGCACGGCGAGGTAGTAGATCCCGAGCTGCAGGCTGTCGCGCGGCGGGCCGGCGCTGTCGCTCTTCCCGGTCTTGAAGTCCGTGATCACGTAGCCGTCCCGCACCGCGGGGCCGATGCGGTCGATGTAGCCGATCACGGTCGCGCCCTCGAACTCGAACTCGAAGAAGCGCTCGATGCCGGCAGCGGGACGCTCGGCGTAGTTCTCGAACCAGTTCCGCAGCATGTGGTCGTGGGCGAGGTCGAAGAACGCCTTCGACACCGCCATCGAGGGGAATTCCTGGGGGCGCCACCGCCGTTCGAGGGCCTCCACCATCGCCCGGGGATCCTTCTCGAGCTCGCCCTTCTCCACCTGTTCGAGGATCGTGTGCACGGTCTTGCCCACCCATGCGTGGTAGCCGCCCGGCCTCCCCAGCCCCAGCTCGTCCCCGAGCACGTGCATCAGCTCGCATGCCTCGAGGTTCGACAGGCGCGAGTACGAGACCCGGATCGTCTCGTGCAGCGGGCGGCCCGTGTCGGTCCACTCGCGATGGAACCACCAGCGACCGGCATCGACCTCGAGCGCCACCAAACCGTCGAGCGCCGCGACGCGCCGCCACGCTGGCCGGCCGGGGTCGGCGAGCTGCGAGCGCCAAGCGGCGGCCGCTTCCCGGGTCGAGACGGGGTCGTCGAACGGCCCGGCGGGTGCGCGCGTCCAGGCGGCGGCGTCGACGAAGCGCGAGCGAGCCGAGCGCTCGTCGGCGTGAGGATGGGCGTCGGCGCACGTGAGCACCACGCGTCGCTTCGCGCGCGCGAGCACCATGTCGAAGAGCCGCCGTTCGTCGTCGAGGCGCTCGCGGTTGCGCTCGGCGTTCGTCACCGCACGCTCCAGCACCGCCAGGTCGAACATCGGTTCTGGCCGGGACAGGCTCGGGAAGTTGCCCTCGGTCACGCCAGAGACGAGCACGGTGTCGAACTCGCGACCGACCGTGCCGTGCGCGGTCAGCACCTGCACGGCGTCGGACCGGCCGCGTTCCCAGGCGGAGTAGCCCGGGCCGTGCTCGCCCGCGTCGAGCGATTCGATGAACGCCGCGACCCCCGCGTCGGCGCTCGCTTCGTCGGTCTCGGCGACCACGTTCGCGAACGTCACCACGGTGTCGAGCTCGCGCCGGGCCTCGGCGCTCTCGCCCGCGTGATCGACGAGCCGTCGCGAGCACGGCAAGTGTTCCCACAGGTGGCGGAACGCGTCCTGCACGCTCATGCCGGCGAACAAGGCGGCCCGGGCGAGCGTCTCGCGCGCCGCTACGACGGCGTCGGCTTCGGCGGAGGTGAGGCCCTCGGTCACGTCGATCGCGTTCGCGATCGAGCCGGTCGTGGCGCGAGCCGCGCGCAGCAGGCCACGGGCCGCGGCGGGGGAGAGCCCGACGACGTCGGAGACGAGGAGCTGTTCGATCAACGTCTCGCGCGCGGCCTCGTCGGCCACGAGCCACCGCAACGCGAGCACGTACGGGCGGGTCGCGGGCTCGGCGGTGAGCGAGAGACCCCGCTCGGGCATCGCCCTGGGGATGCGCGCGTCGTCGAGCGCCCGGAGCAGTCCGCCGAGGTGGGCGCCCTGCCGGCGCACGACGACCGCCATGTCGTGCCACCCGACGCCGTGCTCGACGTGCAGGCGGCGGAGTTCCCGAGCGATGGCTGCGTGCTCCTCGCTCGCATGAGGCGCCACCCATGCCTCGAGGGCTGGGAGCTCGGGCGCGCGATGGTTCGTTGCCAGCTCGATCTTCGCGGCCGACCCGAACACTTCGAGGAAGCGGTCGAGCGGCGCGCGGCTTGTGCCCTGGAACGAGAAGACGTGAGCGTCGGGGTTCGCCGCGACGACGAGATCGGGCGCGCGGAGCCCGCGCAGGATCGCCTCGGCCGCGATCGTCGTGTCGTGGTAGTCGTCGACGAGCACGTGGTCGAAGGGCGGCTCGCCCTCCGGGGCCGCCCCCGCGGCGCGCTGCAGCACCGTCGCGAAGTCGGCGAGGTTGAGCGCGTCGAGCACCTCCTGGTACTCCCCGAGGAAGCGAGCCAGCTCGCGCCAGCCCGTCAGTCTCCGCCGGTCGGCGGCCTCGACGATCCGCTCGGGCGAGAGCAACGCCTCCTGCGCCCGCGAGAGGAACTGCCGGACCTCGTCGGCGAACCCGCGCATGTCGAGGAGCGGCCCGTAGGCGGACCACCGCTCGGGATCCTCGGTCGCCAGGAGCTCGCGCACCTTCGCGAACTGCTCGGTCGCGGACAGGAGCTGGGGCGGTTCGCCCTCGCCCGTCTGTTCGGCATGTGCCTTGAGGATGCGGTTCGCGAGGCCGTGCATCGTGACCACGTGCAGCCCCGAGAGCGAGGTCGGCAGACGCAGCAGCAGTGCGGATCTCGTCGCTTCGCGCGCCGAGGACGACCCCACGACGAGCGCCACCCGATCGGGATCGGCGCCCTGCTCGACGAGCCGAGCGAAGCGTTCGCGGAGCACGGCGGTCTTGCCCGTACCGGCCGGACCGGTCACGAGCAACGTGCCCGAGGCGTGGCCGAGCACGAGCGCCTGGCGCTCGTCGGGGGAGAAGGGGGGCGTCACATCGCGGATGCTACCGCCGCCTGCCGACAGCTGCGCTCGGCTCAGAGGTCGGGGCGGGCCGGCACGGTCACGTCCCGGGGATCGTCAGCCTTGCCCTCGATCACCCGGCGGTACCAGCGCTCGATGTCCGCGGGGCCGAGCGCGCCGACGAGCACCCCGTCACGCAGCACGAGACCCTCGCGTCCGCCGATCCATTCCACCGCCTCGTCGAGCGTCTCGCCGGGGGCGACCACCGGGGTCTGGGCCAAGGGCCGCACGCCGTCGCGTACCGGCCGCATCGGATCGCGTCCCCCGATCCTGCGCGCGCTCTCGATCGAGACGGTGCCGACGACCTTCCCCGCCTCGATGACGGGGAACGCCTGGCCGTCGGCCGCTCGCAGGTATTCGTCGAGCGCTTGTACGAGCGAGAGGTCGATCGGGACGGTAGGCGGCGGGGGCCGCATCGCGTCGGCGACCGTTCCCTGCACAAGCTGATCCCGGATCGCGATGCGCTGGTCCATCGCGCGGCCGGCAGAGATCAGGATCATCGCGACGTAGCCGAGGAAGACCGCCATGCCGATGTCGCCGGTCGCCACCATCCAGACGGCGATGCCGCCGATCACGGCGCCGACCGCGATGCCGCCGTACCCCGCGGCACGCATCGCCGTTCGGCGGTTCCCGGTGATGCCCCAGACGGTCGCGAGCAGCATGCGCCCGCCGTCGAGCGGGAACCCGGGGAGGGCGTTGAACCCGGCGAAGATCAGGCTGAGCCCGGCGAGCGAGCCCATCGTGGCCGCGACCAGCCCGTTCGAGACGGTCTCACCGAACCAGAAGACCCCCGCGAGCACGAGCGTGGTGGCGGGGCCGACGAACGCCACGAGGAACTCGCCGAGCGGACCCTTCCCGCTCGCCTTCGTCTCGGTGGCTCCGCCCCAGAACACCAAGGTGATCCCGGAGACCGGAAGATCGAGCGAGCGCGCCATGATCGCGTGGGCCGCCTCGTGCAGGAGCACGCTGCCGAAGAAGAGCACCGCCGCGAGCACCGCGATCGTGGCGGCTTCCGCCGGCTCGACGAAGACGCGCGTGAGATCCTCGTAGCGCAGCCAGATGTAGAGCGCGGCGATCACGAACCACGACGTGCTGACGTAGAGCGGAATGCCCCGCACGGTCGCGATCTTCCAACGGTTCCCGCCACCCATCGTTCACGAGCGTACCCCTCTGCGACGCTGACGCCGGGTGCACCGATGCATCGGTTCGCCTCGGGCGCGTCGGGCCCTACGCGCCTACCGTGACCAGATGAGCTCCGTCGTGCTGTTCACCCGCGATCTCCGCGTGCACGACCACCCGGCGCTCGACGCGGCGGTCCGCTGCGGCGAGCCGGTGGTGCCGCTCTTCGTGTTGGACCCGGGGCTGCTGGGGCGCAGCGCGAACCGGCAGCGTTTCCTGATGGAGAGCCTCGTCGATCTCGATCGGTCGCTCGCCCGCCGTGGGTCGGGGCTGATCGTGCGCGACGGGGATCCCGTCGCGCGGGTGCTCGACGTCGTGAGCGGCTGCGGGGCGCAGGCGGTGCACCTGTCGTCCGACGTCAGCCGCACCGCACAGCGCAGGGAGGGCGCCCTCCGGGAGGCCCTCGCGGCCCACGGCGTCGATCTCGTGGTCCATCCCGGCAACGCGGTGGTCGAGCCGGGCGAGGTGGTCCCATCCGGCAAGGACATGTACTCGGTGTTCACGCCTTACCACCGCGCATGGGCCCAGGCGCCGCGTCGAGCCGTCCTGGCTCCGCCTCGGATGATCGAGACGCCATCGGACATCGATCCCGGTCGACGGCCCGACGCCGGCGCCGTGCACGCCGACTCGATCGATCTGCCTCCGGGGGGCGAGACCGCGGCGCGCAAGCACCTCGGGACCTACCTTGCAGGCAGCGCATCGCGCTACGCGGCGGTGCGCAACGACCTCGCCGCCGACGCGACCTCGCGCCTGTCGCCGTACCTGCGGTTCGGCAACGTGAGTGCGAACGAGGTGGTCGCGTCTGCGATCGAGGTTCCCGGCGCCGAGGAACTCGTGCGTCAGGTGGCCTGGCGTGACTTCTACGGCCAACTGCTGGCACGCGACCCCGCGATCGCGTGGACGGACTTCCGTGAGCCTCCCGACGACGTGCCGTCGGTGCCGGACCACGGCGAGTACCTCGTGGAGTGCTGGAAGCTGGGCCGCACGGGCATCCCGCTCGTCGACGCGGGCATGCGGCAGCTCCGCCGAGAAGGGTGGATGCACAACCGCGCGCGCATGGTGGTGGCGTCGTTCCTGACCCGGCGGCTCGGCATCCCGTGGCAGCGCGGCGCCGAGCACTTCATGCGCTGGCTCGTCGACGGCGATCCGGCGAACAACTCCGGGGGTTGGCAATGGGTGGCGGGCACGGGCACCGACCCGCGTCGGTCTCGCTCGTTCAACCCGGTGCGGCAGGCCGAGCGGTTCGACCCCGACGGCGCGTACGTGCGGCGGTACGTGCGCGAGCTGGCCCAGGTACCGGCGCCGTGGATCTTCGCCCCGTGGTGGGATCCCGAGCTGCTGCGCGCGACCGGCTACCCCGCCCCCATCCTCGAGGTCCCGTCGGACAAGCCGCCTGGCCCGGGTGTCCCTCCTTTCCGCGCGGGCGAGCCCGCGCACCCGGGCCAGGCTTCCCTTCCACTGTGAGGCCCCGCCGTGACTCCCCCTGTGACGTCGCTCAGTCGGGTAGGTCGAGGTCGAGCATGTCGCCGAGCTCGCGGGCGTTCTTGACCGCGAAGTCCCGGTAGCAGTTGTTCATCAGCACGTGGGTCTCGCGCACCCTACCCGAGAGCTCAAGCACCTTCGGCACCCACTCGGCGAGCTCGTTCGCGGAGTAGTCGTATCGGAAGCGCTCGCTCGCGGTCTCGGCCTTCGACTCCCAGGCGTTCGGGTCCCGGCCGTGGAAGCGGACCATCGCGAGGTCGTCGGCGGTCGCCGCGGCGATCGGCGGGAGGCTCGAATCGAACCCCTGCGGCATGTCGACGCAGACGTAGGGCAGGCGCCGCTCTGACAGGAAACCCATCGTCTCCTCGACGTTGCCCTCGCGCATCCAGCTCTCGTGGCGGAACTCGACCGCGACGCGGAAGTCGGACAGCCGGCCCGCGCACTCCTCGATGTAGGTCTTGTTCTTCCTCGAGATCACGAACCACTGGGGGAACTGGAAGAGCACGGCGCCGAGCTTGCCCGCCGAGTGCAGCGGCATCAGGGCGTCGCGGAAGCGTTGCCACACCTCGTCGACGACCTCGTCGGGCAGCTTGTCGCGGTAGATGCGACGCTTGACGAGCGTCTCCTCGGGAAGCTCGGCAGCGAGGTCCTTGTAGAGCGATTCCGTGCGGGTGGGGTGGTTCGTGAGCAGGGAGTAGGCCTTGATGTTGAACGTGAAGTCTGCCGGCGTGCGCTCGATCCAGAGCACGGAGTTCTTCTCGCTCGGCGGGAAGTAGTAGGTCGAGTCGACCTCCACGAGCGGGAAGCGCGACGCATAGAACTCGAGGCGCGCCTTCGCGCTTTTGGCCTCCGGCGGGTACCAGCGGCCCTCCTTCACGAGGGTGGGGTCGGTCCAACTCGAGGTGCCGATCAGGATGCGGCCGGAGGCCATGCCGGATCGCGGATCAGCCCGCGTCGTCGGTTGGGGTCGGCAGTGCGCCGTTCCTTCGTGCCTCGCGGCGTTCGGCACGCCCGTTCTTCCGCTGGATCACCGCGTTCTTCGCCTGTTCGGCCTTCTGCTTGGCGGTATCGAGCAGGCGTCGCGCCCACATGTACTCGGTCGAGAGGATGCCGAGGCCGACGAAGATCAACAGCCAGCCCGGGCCCGGGAGCACGAGGAGTGCCACGCCCGCCAGCAGCACGGCGAAGCCGGCCACCGTGACGGCGATCCGTTGGCCGTTTCGGCCGATGAACCGCCCGACCGCCTTGGTCCACACGATCGTGGGGTGGTCGTGCCACCTCCGCTCGATCCCGGGCTCGGCGAGCAGCTCCTCGACGACCGCGCTGGCGTCGCGTTCCTCGGGGTCGTCGCCCCAGATATCGTGGCGATGCAGGTGGTCCGTCATCGGAACCACCATCCTCTCACGGCTCGCGGGAACGGTGGAAGGAGTCAGTCGTCGTCGGCGTCGCCGTCGCTCCCGGAGCCCGACGAGTCGTCGCCTCCACCGGAGCCTGACGAGTCGCCGCCGCCCCCATGGTCGTCGCCCGAGCCGGACGGGTCGTCGTCGGAGCCGGACCCCGAGCCCGACGAGTCGTCGTTGCCTCCGGACCCACCGCTCTGCGAGCCTGAGGCCGAGCTCGACTGGGAGCCGGCGGGGGACGGGGACCACGAAGGAGACCAGCTGCCCTGCTGGACGTCCTGTCCGTTGCCGTTGCCGGTTCCCGAGCCCTCGCCCTCGGCGGCCGGGTCCACGGCCGCCGACCGGCCGACGCTGATCGACTCGGGGGTCTCGCTGAGCTGGCGCGCGGTCACGGCGAACGCGCCGAGCGAGACGGCCCCGGCGAGGGCGAGTCCGCCCAGGGCGTAGACCCCGACGACTAGCATGCGCTTCATGGTCCGAGCGTAGAAGGGGACGGGCTAAGAGGAGGTAAAGGAGATGCCGGGCCGGCGCCCCCTCGGCCACCGCTTCAGTTCGTACACGTCGTCACGGCCGATCAGCCACGAGATGTGTTCCCACCACTCCAGTGCGGCGGCACCCGTGGGCGCCTCGGGCATGATCGGTCCGTAGATCGGCCGCGCCCCGCCGAGTCGCAGGCTCGGCACGCCGAAGACGTCGATGTCGCGTGCCTCCTGGTACTCGCGGGTGATCTCCTCGACGAGGGTCGGGTCCGATGCCGCGCGGTCGACGAGCCCGGACATGCCCGCTGCGTCGGCGGCCTGGCGGGTGACCTCGGCCGAGATCGGTTCTGCGCCGTCGTGCACGATCGCGCCGAGCGCGACGTAGTACGTCTCCAGGCCGGGATCCCCGCCCTCGCGGCGCGCGAGCGCCATCGCGGTGAGAGCCTCCCCGTAGCGATCCGCGGCCTCGCTGAAGGGCACCTGCAGACCGGCGGTGTTGACCTCGAGGCTGAAGATGCGCCACTCGATCTCGAACAGACCCCGATCGCGGAGGTTCCGCAACCATCGCGACGTCTCCCAGGCCCACGGGCAGCCGGGGTCGGTCCACACCACCAGGGTCGGCCGGGTCGTCGGATCGCTCACGTGACGTTGGCCTCGCCGGGCTCGGGCCGCATACCGGGCTGGTCGGTGCTCGGGACCGGCTCCGGCGCAGGCCGCAACCGGACTTCGATCAGCGTGCCCCCATCGGGCGGGGCGACGACCTCGAGGGATCCGCCCCAGCGTTCCGCGAGCTCCCGGGCGATCGCGAGCCCGAGCCCCGAGCCCCCGGGGGGAGCAGCGCGGCCTCGTGAGAAGCGCTCGGTCAGGACCTCGCGCTCGTCAGGAGCGATGCCGGGGCCATGATCGCGTACCGCGAGCACCGTTCGCTTGGCACCGGGCGTCACCGAGACCTCGATCGCACCGGGCGCGTACGCCGTGGCGTTGTCGAGCAGGTTATCGATGATCTGATCGAGGTCGGTCGGGTTCGCGTGCACGGGGGCCGGACCGGGGACGACGGCCGTGACCTCGGCCCCACGTTCGACCGCGCGATCGACCCACCGCTCCGCGCCGGCGCGCGCGGCGTCCCCGGCATCGGCCTCCGTCGGCGCGCCCTCCTCGACCTCGTGGGCCATCTCGAGCATGCGATCGATGGTGGCCGCCATGCGGTCGACCTCTCGGTCGGCCGCCTCGAGCTGAGTGCGCAGCTCCGGGTCCCCGGTCTCGTCGGCCGCACGCTCGACCCGCAGCTTCATGCCGGTGAGCGGGGTGCGGAGCTGGTGCGACGCGTTCGCGACGAACGACCGCTGCGCCTGGAACGTGCGCTCGACCCGGTCGGCCATCTCGTCGAACGAGCCCGCGAGCTCCTGTACCTCGTCGGGTCCACCGATCGCGCCGGCACGGGTCGACAGGTCGCCGCGGCCGAGGCTCCGCGCCGCGGCCGCGAGCTTCGTCAGCGGCCGGGCGAGCGATCCGGCCAGCACGAAGGCGACCAGCATGCCCGCGAGCAGCCCGGCGAGCCCGATCACGATCACGCCGACCGTCACGCGCCGGACCGAGTCGCTCACGCGCTGCACGTCGAGCGTGATGCGGACCGCCCCGATGATCGCCGGCCTCCCATCGGGATCGTCGACGATGGGGGCTGAGGCCAGCAATAGGTCGATCGCCAGTTCGTCGCTGGTCCGCACGAGGGCCGACGGTTCGCCGTCGACGAGCGCGCTCACGACTTCCGGACGCTGCACCGTGGCGTAGTCCTCACCGACCGCCGAATCCGCAGGGACGGGGAAGGGATTCGCGTCGGCGAGGACCACGCCATCGTCGTCCATCACGAGCACCCGCCCGTCGATCTGCTCCGAGTAGCGTTCCGCTTGGCGGGTCAGCTGGTCGCGTGAGCCGGGCGCCAGCGACGACGAGTCGAATGACGCCGCGAGAGCCTGGGCGGTGACCTTGGCTTGCCCCAGCAGGTCCGACTCGGCACGTTCGCGAAGGTTGACGGCGAGGGGCACGGTGAGTGCAACGATCACGGTGACCAACACGTAGGCGAAGGCCATGACGAGGCGCGTACGGACCTTCGTAAGAGCCTCCTCAATCCGTGATGTCGGCAGGGGCGGCGAAGCGGAAGCCGACCCCGCGGCTCGTGGTGATGTACCGCGGGTGGCTCGGATCATCCTCGAGCTTCTTCCGCAGCCATGAGATGTGCACGTCGAGCGTCTTCGTGGGTCCGAACCAATGGGGGTCCCAGACCTCGTCCATGATCTGCTCCCGCGGCACGACCTCGCCTGCCCGCGACATCAGCAGCCGCAGCAGATCGAACTCCTTGGCTGCGAGCTGCACGGCCTCGGCGCCCTTCGTCACGGTTCGGGACGACGGGTCGAGCGTGATCTCTCCGATCGCGATCGGCGACTTGGAAGCGGTGTCCGACCCGGCGCGGCTGCGACGCATGATCGCCCGCATGCGTGCCACGAGCTCCCCGGCGCTGAACGGTTTGACGACGTAGTCGTCGGCGCCGAGCTCGAGTCCCACGATGCGGTCGACCTCCTCGCCGCGGGCCGTGAGCATGATGATCGGCACGTCGGATCGGCGACGGATCTCGCGGCACAGATCTCGACCGTCCCCGTCGGGAAGCATCACGTCGAGCAGCAGGAAGTCGGGTTCCCCGACCTCGTAGGCAGCGGTCGCTTCGGCGATCGTGCCGGCGACCTCGGGGTCGAACCCTTCGCGCGAGAGATGCTCCGAGAGGGGCTCGGAGATGCTCGTCTCGTCCTCTACGACGAGCACACGGGGCTTCATGGAGCGATGGTAGCGGCGAGCCCGCAACTTCGGTGGAGAACTCTTGTCACTCTCCTTGCCCAGTGTCACTGGTGGCGGTTAGAAAGCTCCCACCGTCCGGAGGCGCGGGTGCGGGGTCAAGGGAAGGGGGAGTTCTGGTGTCCGACGGTGCAGCGATCCGCAGAGCTCAGGTCGACATTAGGGGCAACCGAGAGTCCACGCGATTTCGCATACTGGCCGGGACGGTCTTCTCATCCGCGGTGGGAGCCGTCTTGATTGGACTCGCGACGGAACATCGATCCGTCTCGTGGGCCGAGCTTCTTGTCTTCGGGGCGGCTGCTGCCCTCGCTGGGCTGCTCTCAGTCAGATCAGGTTCCACAACTGCGTTGTCGCTAGATATGCCCGTCCTGTTGGCAGCGGGGCTGGTGGTTGGTCCAGGGGTTGGGGGTGCCATCGCGCTGGTGTCGTATGTCGACCCTAGAGAGTGGCGCCACGAGATAAGCATATCGAGAGCGATCTGCAATCGCGGTCAAACGGCCCTGAGCGTCATCGGTGGATCCCTAGCCTTTATGGCTGTTGGGGGACAGCTCGGAATCTGGCCAGGCTCGCTGCTGGCTGGCCTGTTGGCCTTAGCTACAGACATTTCGATCAACTACGTTCTCGTGGCCTTGATGACCTCCGTTCGTACTGGAGTCTCAGTCTCCACTGCGCTCTCTCAGCTCCAGCTCGGATCGACTCGCCTGTTCGCTCTGATGTACCTGTCCTACGGGCTGATGAGTGTTCTTCTGGCTGAAGCTACTGCCGGCATGGGTCTGAGAGGGTTTGTGGCGTTCGTCGTTCCGTTGGCGCTTGCGAAGGGTGTGTTCGAGCAGAGTCGACAGGTGCTTCTGCTCCGACGCGATTCAGACCGGAAGAGTAAGGCGCTCATGCAAGCCACCGACTCCCTTGCCAACGAACGGCGTGACGAGCGGCAGGTGCTTGCCGGGGAGCTGCACGATGAAGTGCTCCCTCCCCTATTCAAGGTCCATCTGATGGGGCAGGTCCTTCGTCAAGACCTCGATTCTGGCCGACTCCTAAGTCTCGATGAAGATCTTCCGGAGCTTCTGACCGCTACGGAGATGGCTCAGTCCGCCATCCGGGATGTGGTCAGAGGACTTCGTGGCGCGAAGCTAGGTCCCGGAGGTCTCGCCAGCAGTCTCAGGCTTGTCGCTCAACGCCTTGAGTCGGCTGGCTCCCCGAGATTCGCTCTAGAGATAGGCGAGGTGTCCGGAACGGAGGCCGCTGAGTTGCTCTGCTATCAGCTGGCCCGGGAGGCGATGAGCAACGCTGCGAGACATTCGCAGGCGTCCAAGGTCTCAGTCACTCTGGATGAGGAAAGTGACTGGCTGCAGCTGACCGTTTCCGATGACGGAGTTGGTTTCGATCCGAGTCAGGTGGACTCTTCAACCCACTTCGGCTTGAGTCTCGTCGCCGAGCGCGTGAAGGCCACAAACGGAATCGTTGATGTGCACACCTGTCTCGGTGGGGGCACGACCATACGCGCCCTGATTCCCAAGGCCGGATACAACAAGACCCCGGAATGAAATCCCGGGGTCTGCTGGTGAAGCGTCTCGGTCCTGCTCAGGCCTTCCAGTGTGCGCCGCCCGCGAGGGCGATCGCCAGCAGGGAACCAAGAGCGATGGCGATTCGGCGAGCAATCTTCATGGCCCCACTCCTTCTCCGACGGTCACGTCGTTCTCTCGTTGCAGATACTGACCCCATTCGGGGGACAACGCAAACTATCGGGGGACACCCACATGGGGGACAACGGGGAGTTACAGCTACTGCGTTCGGTGTAGGGCCTGACCCCTCCAGGTGTCCTACTTTCAAACGCTGTCTGTAGAGCCGAAGATGAGCTCGTGACAAGTCAGGGCTCGACCGCGGAGGCGCGAGAACGCTTGCTGCTTGCTTTCGAGCTAGCGGTAATCATCCCGACGCTGGTTCTCCTCGCGATCCTTCTGACGTCCGACGAATCCGTCATCGACAGAGATCTTGCCTTCTACGCCGAGCTACTCCTCTGGGCCGCCCTGATTGCGGTCGTCGAACTCCTCCCGGTACCAGCCTGGCGAGGTGTCCATCTCAGTCTTGGGTTCCCGTTGCTCATGACTGTGGCGATTCTCTTCTCGCCGCCCGCCGCTGCGGTGACGGCTCTGCTGGGGTCCTTCGATCCACGCGAGCTTCGACATGAGGTCACCCTTCTGAGGGCGTTGTTCAATCGATGCCAGGTGAGCTTGTCGGTCTTGGCAGCGAGTGGAGTTTTCCACTGGTTGGCGCCCGATGGCATCGCCACGGTTCCCCAGTGGACGCTGGTGCTTCCAGCGATGGTGGCGGCTATCGCTGACTACGGCGTTAACACGGCGATGGTGACTGTGTTCACAAGCCTTCGAGTCGGCCTTCCCCCGGTTGCCGTCATACGGGAACTTCGCATCGGGCGATTGAGTGAGTTCCTGGTGAGCTATCTGGGGCTCGGCGTACTTGGCCTGATTGTTGCCATCTTCGCGGAGGAGATTGGCTTCTGGTCGATCCCAGCCTTCCTCGGACCTTCTCTGCTGGCTCGACAGATGTTCTTCAGGTCGCAGGCGCTCGAGGAGGCGCACAAGGAGCTGCAGGAGCGTGAACAGGTGCTCAAGACGCTCTCGAACGCGATGGCCGAGGAGCGGGCCGACGAACGGTTGCAGATCGCCGGTTACCTCCACGACGATCTCGCGCAGGTGCTCTTCCGACTGTCGATC